>JAKDKI010000059.1 GCA_030453435.1 Kocuria sp. | reverse complement strand
ACGGACCTTGCCGATGGTCAGCGCGGCAATGATCAAGGTGATGGTCAGGGCAATGGGGGTCTCGCCAATCGCGCGCAGCAACTCGAACCAGCCCTGGCCAGCGGTATCTTCGCTCACCGCGCCGGACTCAGCCAGCGTGCCCAGGCCCGTGTTGAGGAAGATCAGCAGCATGGGCAACAGCAGGAGCATGATGACCAGGCCGACCGACGGCGGGTTCTTCACGTTCTCGGCCTCGCCCAGAATGGTGGGCACGGGCAGGTTGATCTTGCGGCCCGCGATCTTGCCGAACAGGTAGGACGAGAGGTACCAGGCCGGGATGGCGCAGACGAGGCCCACCAGGATGATGTAGCCGACGTTCGCGTCGAAAAACGTTGCGGCAGTCACCGGGCCCGGGTGCGGCGGCACGAACACGTGCATCACGGAGAACGCACCCACGGCCGGAAGCGCATAGGTCAACACACTTCCGCCCAGGCGGCGAGCCACCGAGAAGACGACCGGGAGCATGACGACCAGGCCGGCGTCGAAGAAGATCGGGAAGCCGAACAGCAGCGACGCGACACCCAGCGCAAGCGGGGCCCGCTTCTCTCCGAAGACACCGATGAGTTTGTCCGCGAGCACCTGTGCGCCACCGGAGGTTTCCAGCAGACGACCGAGCATGGCGCCCAGGCCCACCAGCAGGGCCACGCTGGCCAGGGTGTTACCGAAGCCGCTGAGCAGTACGGGGACCACCTCACCGGTAGGGATCCCGGTGGCGAAAGCGGTCAGTGCGGAAATAATGATGAGTGCAAGAAACGCGTGGACGCGGAACTTGATGATGAGCACCAGCAACACGGCGATGGCCGCGGCTGCAATCAACAGCAGGGGGCCCGCTGTGAGGGTCTGACTCCAGCCTTCGATTTCCATGGGGCTATTGTCCTCTCAAATGATCGACCCAAGATCGGGCCTGAATAAATGCGGCATCCGAGTGCTGTTTGGCGACCTCGATGACTCGCTGATCTGCTCGCGGGTAGGAACCCAGGAATCGGGTGCGCGGACACATGCGCCGAACGCCCATCAGCGCATCTGCCACGCGGTCGTCCTGGATGTGGCCATCGACATCCACACTGAAGAAGTAGTCACCCAGGTGGCTTCCGGTGGGCCGGGATTCGATGCGGGACAAGTTCACCCCGCGAGTGGCGAACTGCTCAAGGATTTCCATGAGCGCTCCGGCACGATCTTGCCACAGCGGAATCACCACAGAGGTCTTGTCCGCGCCGGTGGGCGGGGGCATGGTTGCGTCCGGCCTGGCCACCAGGATGAAACGCGTTACGGCGTTCTTGTTGTCGCCGATGTTCTCGGCGATAACGGTGAGCTCCGGGTGTCGGTCGACGACGACGGGCGAACACACGCCTGCGTCGTAGGGGACACCGTCCGAGATGGTACCCCCGTGGCCATCGAGAAACGCCACGGCTGAGGCAGCGGTGGACGGGGCCGGGACATATTCCACACCTGGAATATTCTGTTCGACCCAACCTCGAATCTGTGCCCAGGCGTGGCTGTGCGTGGAGATGGAGCGGATCTGGTCCAACGCCAACTCCCCCGGTGCCACCAGGGTGAACTGAATCGGGACCAGAATCTCCTGGAGGATGCGCAGCTCGGCGCCCGAGGCGACGTCGTCCAGCGTTGCCGTCACGCCACCCTCGACCGAGTTCTCAATGGGGACCACCGCGGCATCCACGGCACCCTTACGAACGGCCGCGAGCGCGGACGGAACGGAAGCCATGGGAATCCGCTCGGATTCGCGGGCTCCGGGGACCTGCATGAGAGCGGCCTCGGTGAAGGTGCCCTCCGGGCCCAGAAAAGCGATCCGACGCGGGCGTGGCCCCGCGTCCGCAGAGGGACCCGAGGCCACGCCGGAAACTGCCGCGTTCACAGGACGCGGGGAGTTTCGCCGTTTTCGGAAACCAGGGGCTTGTCGGCATCCGCCCACGCGCCCATGCCACCCAGCACGTTCACGGGATCGAACCCGTACTGCGCGAGGTAGGCGGTGGCCTTCAGCGAGCGGCCGCCGGATCGGCAGATGACGTAGACATCTTCATCCACCGGAACCTCGCCGGTGCGCTCGGCCAGCTGGGACAGCGGCAGGTGCTGAGCGCCGTCGATGTGGCCGGCATCCCATTCGTCCTGCTCGCGGACGTCCAGGACGGGTGCGCCCTGGGGAATGTCCTCAACGGACGCGGACGGCAGATTGTTCACGTTGTCCATGGTTCCTCCGAACTCAGAAGCGGAAAATTGATCCGCCTCCACCTTAACGCTGGACCGGGTCCAGGGGCTCTTCTTCGTGCGACGCGAACGGGCCGAGATCAGGCAGACCGTTCTTGGCCACACTGCGCTTGGACGCGCTGAAGCCAATGGTGGTGCCCACCACGATCACCACGCCGGCGATCAGGCTGTAGTACCAGTGCGGGTTGCTGAAATCGAACATGATGTACAGCGCCACAATGATGAGGAACGCCAAGCAGATGTAGTTGGTGACCGGAGCGCCGGGCATGCGGAAATTGACGGCATGCGCTTCGCCACGGGCTACCTTGCGGCGGTAGCCGATGTGCGAGACGAAGATCGAGATCCAGCCGAACAGGATGAACACCGCGCATGCGCTCAACACGACCTCGAATGCGGAAGCAGCACCCAGTGCGTAAATCAGGATGATGCCCAACAGGTAGAAACCGAGCAGGCAGATCAGTGCACCGGAGGGCACACCGCGCTTGGACACCGTGGCCGTGGCGCGGGGCGCCTGACCGTGGGCTGCGAGGTTACGAAGCAGACGCACGCACGCGTAGAGGGTTGCATTCACGCCAGAAATAGCGGCGGTCAACACCACGAAGTTCATGATGCCCGCGAGCGCCGGGATGTTCAGCGAGCCCAGTGCGGTCACGAACGGTGACTCGTTGCCCGAGTACTGCTGGGTGGGCAACAGCATGGACAGCACCAGGATGGAGCCGATGTAGAACAGTGCAATACGCAGTACCACGGAGTTGATGGCGCGGGGCATGGAGCGCTCGGGGTCCTTGGCTTCACCAGCGGAGACGCCCACGATCTCAATGGCGGAGTACGAGAAGACCACACCGGACATCACGACCACCAGGGCCAGGACGCCACTCGTTGCGAAGCCCTCCGACCACAGGTTGGAAACAGAAGCCACGGTGGGGGCATTGAAGATGTCACCGGCAACCACCAGGATGATGCCCGCAATCAGGAACAACAGGATGGCCAGCACCTTGATCATGGCGGCCCAGGTCTCGATGAAGCCGTAGAGCTTCACGCTGAGCAGGTTACAGCCGACTATCACGAGTGCCGCGACCAGGGACGGGATCCAGCCCGGGATCTCCGGCCACCAGAACTGCACGTACACGGCGAGCGCCGCAATCTCGCCCACGCCGGCCACTGCGGCCAGCACCACGTAGATCCAACCGGTCATGTAAGCGAAGCGGTCGGAGACGAACTCTCGGGCGTAAGACACCCACGCGCCGGTGGTGGGCCGGTAGATCACCATTTCGCCCAGTGCTCGCATGAGCAGGTAGACGACCACGGAGACGACCAGGTAGGACAGCACCAGGGCCGGCCCGGCGGTGGCCAGACGTTGCCCGATTCCGAGGAACAGGCCCACACCGATGGCGCCGCCAATGGCGATCATCTGGATCTGGAAGTTACCGAGGGACTTCTTGTACCCCTCGTCACCCCGATCCTCGTACGTGGGCATGGGCCCTGTGGCGGGCTCTTTCGGGTCGAATGGCATGACATTCTCCTGTTCGTGGGGTGAACCACCCACCTGATGCGTCAATCAGTAATGCTCACGAGACGGACCCCCACCACGCACCGCCGGTAGTTGCTCACTGAGGGTAGTTCTGAAATCGGCGTGCAACGAACATTTCGGTTCATTTGCCCGAGTGAGTCGAAATGCGTCATATTGCGCCCGCGAAGAGCAATAAATGGCAGACAAGTGACACGTGGCTGTTGACGAGAGGCGATGTAACGGTCCACGCTGACCACCAATCGGCCGGTGTGAGACGGTTAGTCACGATGCCGCTTCTGGTGGATTCCACCATCGATCGCACGAGTAAAGGACGGTAAGAGACTTCATGACTCTCGACGTGATCTTCACCAACGGCACCATTCACACCCAGGATCCTGAGCACCCCACGGCTCACAGTTTGGGTGTTCACCAGGGGAAGGTCGTGAGCCTGGACGACGAGCTGCCCACCGATCTCTTCGAGCGCGTGGTGGATCTCAAGGGTGCCGCCGTGGTCCCCGGGTTCAACGACGCTCACTGCCACCTGAGCTTCTTGGGCGAGTCGCTGGTTCAGCTGGACCTGCGCCCGTCCGCCATTTCCACCATGGACGACCTGATCGGCGCCGTGCGCGATGCCGCCGCAGACGCCGAGCCCGGCGAATGGATCCTGGGTCAGGGCTACGACCAGAATTATCTGGACGGCGCGCATCCCACCGCGGTAGCCCTGGACGAGGTCGC
Organism: Kocuria sp.; assembly: GCA_030453435.1. Classification (GTDB taxonomy): domain Bacteria; phylum Actinomycetota; class Actinomycetes; order Actinomycetales; family Micrococcaceae; genus Kocuria; species Kocuria atrinae. The sequence goes on along the minus strand of JAKDKI010000059.1, from coordinate 5,443 downwards.
CCCGGACAATCCCGTGTGGCTGTGGCACAACTCGCGTCACATGGCCGTGGTCAACAGCAAGGCCTTCGAAATCGCCGGTTACCCCGGCCGCAAGGGCTTCGAGGTTCCGGAGGGTGGCGAGGTCCCGCTCGACGAGGACGGCGCCGCGCAGGGCCTGCTCTCGGAGACGGCCCGCGGCCTGGTCCAGGAAGTACTGCCCGCCAAGACCACCGAGGACGTTGCCGATCAGATTGCAGCCGCCTGCGACGCCGCTCTGGCCGCCGGCATCACGTCCATCACCGAACCGGGTTTGGGCTCTCCCGCGAACATCGGTCAGTCCTTCACGGATATCGCCGCCTACCAGCTGACCAAGGACCAGGGTCGGCTGCGCTTGCGCGCCACCGTGATGCCTTATCTGACCACGCTGCACCCCATCGATCCCAGCGGCAAGGACGTTGCCAATGAGTTCCCGGATGAGGATCAGCCCTTCGGTCTGGACTTGGGAATCCGCTCCGGCATGGGTGACGACTGGTTCCAGATCGGCGCCGTCAAGGTACTGTCGGACGGCTCTCTGATCGGCCGTTCCGCGTTCATGACCGAGGGCTACGCCGCTGATGCAGAAGAGGGCGTGGAGAACGTCGGCTTCCTGCAGTTCCCACAGGAATGGTTGGAACGCCGCCTGATCGCGGCGCACAAGAACGGCTGGCAGCTTGCCGTGCACGCCATCGGCGACGGCGCCGTGGACGTGGTGCTGGACATCATCGAGAAGGCACAGCAAGAATTCCCCCGCGAGGACGCCCGCCACCGTATCGAGCACTTCGGTGTCGCCAGCGACGAGCAAGTGGCCCGTTCGGCGGCTCTCGGAGTGGTTCCCGTGCCCCAGGGGCGGTTCGTGAACGAGCTCGGCGACGGTATGGCCAAGGCGCTGGGCGAGAAGCGCACCCGCCTGTGCTACCGCATGAAGTCCCTCATCGACGCGGGCATGGTGGCCCCCGCCTCCACGGACGCACCCGTGGTGGAGTACCCGCCGCTGTACAACATTCACGACATGGTCAACCGCCGCACGGCATCCGGCGCCCAGTTCGTTCCGGAAGAATGCATCACCGTGGACCAGGCCGTGAACGCCTACACCGTGGGCAGCGCGTACGCGTCCCACCAGGACGACGTCAAGGGCACCTTGAGCGCGGGCAAACTTGCGGACTTCGTGGTGCTCTCCGATGACATTTATGACATCGACCCGCAGACCATCAAGGACGTGCAGGTCACGGCCACGATTGTGGGTGGGGAAATTATGCACGGAAACCTGTAACCACCCGACAAATCATTCAGCGCGTCACCATTTATTGAAGTTAACGACCATTCTTCCGGCTCCCGGCGAGTCCGGTGCCTAACCAGGAGGTACTAATGACCAAACAGTCAGCCGGCCATCTCATTGTCGAGTCGCTCAAGCGCCACGGCGTGGAACGCGTGTTCTCCGTGCCCGGTGAGAGCTACCTGGACGTACTCGATGGCCTCTACAACTCGGGTATCGAGAACGTGGTGTGCCGCCAGGAGGGCGGCGCCCTGTACATGGCGGAGGCAGTGGGCAAGGCCACCGGTGAGCCCGGTGTCGCCATGGTGACCCGCGGTCCCGGTGCATCCAACGCATTCGTTGGTGTCCACCTCGCATGGCAGGACTCCACTCCCCTGGTGCTATTCGTGGGCCTGATCCCGTTCGAGCACCGCATGAAGGAAGCCTTCCAGGAGTTCGACCCGTACGCGTGGTTCGGCACCCAGACCAAGCGCGTGTTCGTCCTCGACGAGGCCGAGCGCGCGTCCGAGGTCGTGGCCGAGGCATTCTTTGCCGCTACTTCCGGCCGCCCCGGTCCCGTGGTGGTCGGTCTCCCCGAGGACGTCATCACCGAAATGGTGGACCGCCCCGTGGTGCCGCGCATCCCCGTGACCGAGGGTTCCGTGAGCAACGAGGAGATCAACGACCTCAAGGCGGCCTTCGCCAAGGCCGAGCGTCCGGCAATGCTGCTCGGCGGTCCCCGCTGGACCGCGGAGGCCTCCAAGCAGGTCACCGCATTCGCCGAGAAGAACGGCATTCCGGTCATTACCGATTGGCGCGCCGCTGACCGTATCCCCGGCAACTCTTCCGTCAACGCGGGCGAGGTGGGTTATGGTCGCACCGAGGAGTCCTTGGCTGTCCTCAAGGACGCCGATCTGCTGCTCCTCGTGGGCGGCACCCTCTCCGACGTTCCGACGGAGAGCTTCACCGTTCGCCAGAACCCCGATGACGTCAACTGGATCGTCAACATCGACGCTTCCTTGCGCCAGCACTCGGGCGCGGTGACTCGTCAGATCCTGGCTTCCCCGGTGGCCTTCGGTCAGGCCGTGGCAGATCTGGACCTGGGCGAGCACCCGGACTGGACGTCGTGGCGCGAACCCGCCGTGGAAGCGCACCGCAAGGTCTCGCAGATCCCGGACAACACCGGCACCAACGCGGAGGGCACCGCTGACATGACCCTGGTCATGGAAGAGGTCCTCAAGCACATGCCGGAGGACACCCAGATCACGTTCGGTTCCGGTAACCACACCGCGTGGGGTCACCGCTACTTCCCGAACTCCTTCTACCCGTCCCAGTTCTCGGTGCGTAACGGCACCATGGGCTATTCGGTTCCCGCCGCCGTAGCGCTGTCGTTGGAGGACAAGGATCGCTTTGTCTTCTCGATCGCCGGCGACGGTGAGTTCCTCATGAACAGCCAGGAACTGGCCACGGCAAAGCAGTTCGGGGCGCACCCGCTGATCCTGGTCATGGACAACTCCCAGTTCGGCACCATCCGTTCCCACCAGGAAGCCCACTACCCGGGCCGCATCTCCGGAACGCAGCTGGCGAACCCGGACTTCGGCGTGCTGGGCGAGGGGTACGGCGGGTACGGAGCCCGCTTGGACAACAACGACGACATTGAGCGCGTCATCTCCGAGGCCATGAAGGCCACGCAGGAGGATCGCATCCCCGCCGTGGTGCACGTGGTGGTCGACCGCTCCAAGGTCATGCCGGGCATGTAATAACAGCCCGCTCGGTGTGTGGTGGCGGAATTTCCGCCGCCACACACCGTTTTCAGTCGGCACTAGCCGAGCATCGAATTATTTCAAGGAGGTATTGGCATGAGCCAAGAATTTACTATTGAGGACTGCGCCGCCGGAGTACGGAACGCCAAGCCCTCCGAGGTCCGTAAGGTTTTCGCAATGTCCGCCAAGCCGGGCATGATTTCCTTCGCGTCGGGTATGCCGGAGCTCAGCTCCCTGCCCATGGATTCGCTGGCGGACATCACTGAGGACCTGATGCGCAACCGCGGCATGGAGGTCATGCAGTACGGCGCTTCCACCGGCACGGATCACCTCAAGGCCCAGATCATCGAACTCATGAAGCTCGAGGGCATCGAGAACGCCAAGCCAGAGGACATCATTGTCACCACCGGTTCGCAGTGCGGTCTGGACATCCTGACCCGCGTGCTGATCGATCCGGAAGACGTGATCCTGGCGGAAGCACCGTCCTATTCGGGTGCCATGGCCGTGTTCACCGGCGCCCAGGCCAACGTGGTGCACGTTGGCGCTGACCACGAGGGCCTGATTCCCGAGGAACTCGAGAAGACCGTGGAGGAGCTCAAGGCGCAGGGTCGCCGCATCAAGTTCCTGTACACGATCCCGAGCTTCCAGAACCCGGGCGGCACCATGATGCCGCAGGAGCGCCGTGACCGCGTGCGCGAGATCTGCGACGCCAACCACATCCTGATCGCCGAGGACAACCCCTACGGTCTGCTGGGCTTCGAGGGCCAGGTGGGCCGCGCCATGCGCGCCGACGACGACAACGTGGTTTACCTGGGATCCTTCTCCAAGATGTTTGCCCCCGGTTTGCGCGTGGGTTGGACGCTGGCGCCCAGCTCGCTGTCCAAGATCCTTGGCCTGCAGGCAGAGGCCGCCGTGCTGAACCCCTCCGTGTTCGGCCAGGAATTGGTCGCCGAGTACCTGGAGAAGACCGACTGGCAGGCTGTGCTGAACCAGTACCGCGAGCTGTACGGTAAGCGCGCCCAGGCACTGATGGACGTCTTCGACGAGTTCATGCCCGAGGGCGTGACCTGGACCCGCCCCGAGGGCGGTTTCTACTCGTGGATCACCCTGCCCGAGTCCGTGGACTCCTACGAGCTGTGCATGACCTGCATCGACCGCGGTGTGGTGTTCGTACCGGGCACCGCGTTCTACACGGACGGCCGTGGCACGCACGAGGCCCGCGTCTCGTTCTGCCACCCCACCGAGGAGGACATCCGCAAGGGTGCAGAGATCTTCGCCACCGCACTGAAGGAAGCCATCAGCGGCTGATTTCCCTCGCGTAGCGCTCATGACGACGGCGCCGCACCCCGGAAACGGGGCGCGGCGTCGTCGTATTTCTGTTAGCAAATCCCCAGGTCACTGACTTCTGTAATGTCCACAAGAACCCCTAGGCCAGGCGAGGCACGGGTATTGCAACCGCAGGCGTTCAACAATGTTCGGACTGTTCCACAATACAAAGATCCACTCCATGAATCCGGCCGCCGGCTGGACTCCGCAAAACGCCTGGCACGCCTTGGACACTCCCCACCCGGACGCCATTTTGACCTCCCATGACCGCATCGTGGCGGTGGGTGATTATCAGGAACTCAAGGATCTGGCCCCGCTGGGCACCGAGCACACCGACATGGAAAACCGTTCGGTGCTGCCCGGGCTGGGCGATGCGCACATTCACTCCGCCATCTACGCACGCTCCCTGTTCGAGCCGGACATGCGCAATTGCCGGTCCTTGGAAGAGGCCTTGGACGTGCTGAAGCCGTACGTGGCGAAAGCTCGCGAGGATGAGAGCATCACGTGGATCTTCGGTGGGAAGTGGAACGTCAATATTTGGGACAAGCCCGTGGTGCCGGATCGCAAGGCGCTGGATTCTGTCAGCCCGGACATCCCCGTGGCGCTGGGGTCCATGGACTGGCACACCCTGTGGCTCAATTCCAAGGCTCTCGAAGAACTCGGCCTGGACCGCGACGTGCCTAACCCAAACGGCGGAACGTACGTTCGTGACGAGCACGGTGAACTGACCGGTATTCTGCGCGAGGCCGCAGCCATCCCGGTACGCGACGGTCTCATGCAGTCGGACGTCTCGGGCCATATCGACGACATGCTCCCGCACGGGCAGCGTGAACTGCTCAAGCGCGGCATCACTTCGATCCACGACATCGACGGGGCAGACTGTCTGTACGCGTACCAGAAGATCCGCGAGCGCGGTGAGCTGGACATCCGAATCCACAAGGTGCTCCGGCAGGAACAGATCCTGGACTTCATCAGCCGCGGCATTCGCACGGGATCCGGCGACGAGTGGATTTCCATTGGCCCGCTCAAACTCTTCACGGACGGCGCCCTGGGTTCCCACACCGCACACATGTCGGAGCCGTGG
>JAKDKI010000345.1 GCA_030453435.1 Kocuria sp. | reverse complement strand
GCGATGTTCATTACTGATCCTCCCCGCGTACCAACAGCGACGACGTGGTGGTGGCTACCTGCTCTCCCCCGGGCGTGGTGATTTCCACGCGAGAGGTGATCATGGCCCCTGAGCCCAGCGGACGGACCTGGTCCACCGTGACGGCTGCGAGCAGTTCGTCACCGGCCACAATGGGACGGTGGTGAGTGAATCGCTGCTCGGTATGGACCACGCGCGAGAAGTCGATACCCGCGCTCGGATCCTGGATCAGAGCGGCGTCGGCACGCTGGGACACGATAATCGCGAAGGTGGGCGGGGCCACGAGGTCGTCGTAGCCGGCGGCCTGGGCAGCCTCAACGTCGAAGTGGACGCTGTCCGTGGCCTTGACCGCAAACGCGAACTCACGAATCTTCTCTCGGGACACCTGGTAGACGGGTGCGGCCGGATATGTCCGGCCCACCACCTCTTCTGAAATGGCCATGGCTCTCCTCGGTCGGTCGGAAGAATTTCCCTCAGCCTACTGGGAGGATCGTCACGGCATAGAAAAAGACGCCGTTCCGTGTGGAACGACGCCTTGGAAGTAGCGGTGGACGGGCTCGATCCGTCGACCTCACGATTATGAGTCGTGCGCTCTAACCAGCTGAGCTACACCGCCAGGAGAGACGATGACGCCCGCATCCCCGTCATGACGCGGATGCGGGCCCTCATCTCGAGAGCCCCGACCGGGAATCGATCCCGGGACCTCCATCTTACCAAGATGGCGCTCTACCACTGAGCTATCGGGGCAACGCGGAAAACTCTAACAGCATTTTGGCGAGTTGCAAAAACGAGGTGAACTCACCGAATCCGCAGAGTATCCGCGGGGTGTTGACCGCCCTGAACCGGGCGGTCAACAGGGGTTATCAGCGGTCGCGAAAGCCGCCGTTGCCCTTGGGGAAGCCCTTCTTGCGCGGGCGGTCCTGGTACGAGGAGCCACCGCCGCGGGAGCGGTCGCCGCCGCGGAAGCCGCCACGGTCCCCACCACGGTCGCCACCGCGATCCGAACGGCCACCGCGGTCGAAACGACCACCGCGGTCACCGTCACGGTCGCGGAACCGGCCACCCTCACGGGAACCGCCGCGAGATCCGCCGCCACCGCCGGGTCCGCGATCCTCCTGGATGCGGATCGGGGAGCCGTTGATGCGGGTATTGGACAGCTTGTCCATGGTGCCCGCGGGCAAGTTCTCGGACAGACCCACCAACGTGAAGTTGGGGTGGATATCGATCGCGCCGATCTGCGAACCGTTCAAACCGCCCTCATGGGTCAGTGCGCCCACGATGGCACCGGGGGCCACGCGATCACGGTGACCAACAGCCAGCTTGTAGGTGCGCATACCGGCCTCGGGACCGCCGCGACGCCCACCGCCGCCACGGGGCCCGTCAGAACCCTCGCGACGATCACGGTCACGCTTACGCTGTGGCAGTTCGGGAAGCTCTTCGGCCAGGAACGGGCGACCGGCCTGGGCGATCACGGCGAGCGCTGCGGCGATCTCCGCAGCGTCAACGTCGTGCTCGTTCTCGTACTGCTCCACGAGCTCACGGAAGAAGGAGAGATCCTCGGTCTCGATGGTCTCCGCGATCTGGTTCGCGAAGTTCTCCTTGCGGGTGCGGTTGACGTCCTCCACGGACGGCATACGCATCTGCTCCACCGGCTGACGCGTGGCCTTCTCGATGGCGCGCAGCAGGTACTTCTCCCGCGGGGTCATGAAGAGGATGGCCTCGCCCTTGCGGCCCGCGCGGCCGGTACGGCCGATGCGGTGCACGTAGGACTCGGTGTCGTGGGGAATGTCGTAGTTGACGACCAGGGAGATGCGCTCGACGTCCAGGCCGCGGGCCGCGACGTCGGTAGCGACCAGGATGTCCACCTTGCCGTCACGCAGCGAATCCACGGTGCGCTCACGCAGGTTCTGCGGGATGTCACCGTTGATCGCGGCGGCGGTGTAACCGCGGGCCTTGAGCTTGTCGGCGATTTCCTCCGTGGCGGCCTTGGTACGGACGAAGACGATCACGCCGTCGTAGTCCTCGACCTCGAGCACACGGGTCATGGCGTCGAGCTTGTGCGGGCCCATGACCTGCATGAAGCGCTGACGAGTATTGGTACCCGTGGTGGTCTTGGCCTTAACCGTGATTTCCTTGGGGTCGCGCAGGTACTGCTGAGCGATCCGGCGGATGGCCTTGGGCATGGTGGCGGAGAACAGGGCGACCTGCTTCTCGACCGGGGTCTGGCCGAGGATCTTCTCGACGTCCTCGGAGAAGCCCATACGGAGCATCTCGTCGGCCTCGTCCAACACCACGTACGCGATGTCGTCGAGCTTGAGGGATCCCTTGCTCAGGTGATCGATCACGCGACCGGGGGTACCCACCACAACCTGAGCGCCGCGGCGCAGGCCGGCCAGCTGCGGGCCGTAGGATGAGCCGCCGTAAACGGGCAGCACAGTGAAATCGTCCAGGTGCGTTGCGTAGGAACCGAAGGCCTCGGCCACCTGGAGCGCGAGCTCACGGGTGGGGGCCAGCACCAGTACACGGGTGGAGCGCTGCGGGCCGTGCAGGTCGGACAGTTCCGCCAGCTTGGACAACGCAGGAACCGCGAAAGCCGCGGTTTTACCGGTACCGGTCTGGGCCAGGCCCACCACGTCGCGACCGCTCAGCAATGCGGGAATGGTGGCTGCCTGAATGGGCGAAGGGTACTCGTATCCCACATCATCGAGGGCTGCGAGGATGCGGCCGTCTACACCGAGTTCGGCGAAAGTGGGGGTGTCGGGCTTGGATTCGGCGGGCTCGGGAGCGCTTTCAGCGACCTGGGGAGCCTCGGTAGTGGTGGGCGTTTCAAGCTCTGCAGCAGTTTCAGGGGTGGATTCAGTAGGCATGGGCGAACCTCGCTTCGGTGGGGTGGAGATGATTGACACCGGCGCGTGCGGTCCTACCGCGTGTGCCTCTGATCGACATGCCTGCTACGGCGAAACGATTTAATGAGGACATAAAAACCGGAATGATAACGCCC
>JAKDKI010000344.1 GCA_030453435.1 Kocuria sp. | reverse complement strand
CCGCGCATGGAACCGGTGAACTTCTTCACCAGGGTTTCCTTCATGACGGCGGGGTCTTCCCAGTTGTTGGTGGGACCGGCGCCCTTGGGCGTCTTGGTGCAAATGAAGGTGCGCTCCTCGACACGGGCTACGTCGTCCGGGTCGGAGAAGGCGGCGAAGGAGTTGGGGAACTTCTCTTCGTTCAGACGAACGAAGGTTCCTGCGTCCACGAGCTCGGTGGTCAGCGTGTTCCATTCCTCTTCGGAACCGTCTGCCCAGTGGATGGCGTCCGGCTGGGTCATTTCCGCCATTTCGCGGACCCACTCCAACAGTTGCGGGTGCGTGGTGGGTGCGTTGTCGAGCGCTTCACGCACAGCCTGGTTGAGTCCGGTGGATTCGGTGCTTGCAGTGGTGTTGTCAGCCATTGACATGTCTCCTCGTTGAGGCCGTCTTGCCGCGCCCATGGTCGGCGATGCTGCTGCCCGTCGATCAGGCTCTCAACGACATCGTTGAAAGTGATTCCGGGGGACTAGCTCCGGCAGGGTTTTGCGTGTGCAGTGAGTCTATCGCGGCAACGCCCTGTCCAGTTGAGGGTTACATCACACCACTGGCGGGAGCATCGAATTTTGCACTTGGGCTGGACCGGTGTAAGTTATTACCCGTTGCAGCCGAGCACATCGGTTGTTGCAAATGCGCCCGTAGCTCAACGGATAGAGCATCTGACTACGGATCAGAAGGTTGGGGGTTCGAATCCCTCCGGGCGCACCAAAGAAAAAGCTCCGCATCGGTTTCGATACGGAGCTTTTTGCTTGTCTCCCCCCCCCATTTCATAGGTGTTGGTCTCGTGGCTGCTTCCCCTCGTTCGCCGTTTCGCTCCGCTGCGCTCGCTGCACTGGCGCTGATTGGTGCCCTCACCGGGTGCGCTCCGGTGGACGCACCCGATTCGGCGCCGTCGGCACCCGCGACCGGAACGGCGTCGTCGTCTTCGTCCTCACCGAGTACGACGCCGCCCGCGACCGTTCCCGAAACCAGCAAGCCTGTACCCACGGAGACCGCCCAGCCAACCTCCACCGCGGAGGTGACGCGGGGACCCGAGGCTGCTCAGGGACCCGCCAGGACAGCCCTGGATGAGCTGGTAGTGAAGGGGCGCGCGCCCAAGACCGATTACTCACGCGAGCAATTCGGGGTGCGCTGGGCCGATACGGACCGCAATGGTTGCGACACCCGCAACGATATTTTGCGTCGCGATCTCACGGAGATAGCCGTGGCACCGGGAACGCAGGGCTGCAAAGTCCTCAGCGGTGATCTGACCAGCCCCTTCACCGGTGAGCATGTCGACTTCGTGTCGGGTGTCCAAACCAGTGCAGATGTGCAGATCGACCACGTGGTGGCACTGTCCGACGCGTGGCAGAAGGGCGCGCAGAACCTGGATGCAGATCAGCGCACGGAGTTCGCCAACGATCCCCTGAACTTGCTAGCCGTGGACGGGCCCAGCAACTCCGCGAAGGGCGATGGCGATGCCGCTACGTGGCTGCCACCGGCCACCGATTTTCGCTGCGAGTACGTGGCCCGGCAGATTGCTGTGAAACACCGCTACGAATTGTGGGTCACGGACGCGGAGAAGAACGCCATGGACCGGGTGCTCGGCAAGTGCCCAGACCAACCGCTGCCGGTTGATTCGGTGGTTCCGGAGCCGTCTGATACCCCGGCCGCTCCCCCGAGTCCGCAGCCCGCTCCCCGCGTCCCCGAGGCCGTCGAGCCCGTTGCTCCCGCGCCGGAAGCGCCCGAGGCACCGGCGCCGCCCGCACCCGCGGCCCTCTACTTCTCGAAATGCGCCGAGGCACGCGCAGCTGGTCTCGCTCCCCTCTATGCCGGGCAGCCCGGTTATCGCGCCGGCCTGGACGGCGACGGTGACGGCGTGGCGTGCGAGCCCCGGCGCTGATTCGCGCCGGACTTGGATGTGAACTACATGGACCCAGGTTGGGAGTATCGCCTGGACCGCATGGTTGAGACGGTGGAAACCGGTCGGATCAGCACCCAGGAATGGCCGGCGTACGAAGCGCTCATGGCCGAGTACGCATCCGAGCTGGGCTGAAAAGACCCGCTGCGGATGTCAACCGCGCGGCACCTCGAAGTGAACCAAACGCGCATCCCCTCCGTCCAACAGCGCCCAGTCACCCGGGACTTCCAGCACGGCTACGCCGGAGGTCGGAAAGCCACCGGAGACATCCATCATGGCGTCCACATCGGAATCACGTGAGGCCAGGCGCAACACCGTGTCCAGCACCCCGGGCATGTGAGCGACCACTAAGAGGGTTCGCACGGTTTCCGGCGCGTGATTGACCGCGGCGATGATCGCCGTCTCGTGGGCGTTGTAGAGCTCGTCCACCAGTTGCGGTGTAGGCGCTTTCTCCCCGAGTTCGCTGCACACCCACGTGACGGTCTGGCGGGTTCGTAGCGCGGAGGACACCATGATCATGTCCGGGGTGTACTGCTGCGCGAGCCATTCCCCCGCCGCGGCAGCATCGTGAGCCCCGCGAGTCATCAGAGGACGGTCATGATCGAGCGCACCGGGCGGGTAGTCCGCCTTCGCGTGCCGCATGATCACCAGGTGCTTCACATCGTGGCGTGCCATGCCCACCAGTCTGGCACGCTCGCCTCGCGGCCTTAACCACGCCGACGCCCCACGGTCGCCCGTGTGGGGCGCGCGCGCGGCGGCGGGGGGGGGGGTAAAGCTAAGAAAAAATCACAAAGAGGATTAGGGCGCTGCCCACACGACCACTTCGGGGTGGTCGTAGAAGCGGTAACCCTGACCGCGCACGGTGCGCACGGTATTGGCCAGGCGACCGAGCTTGGAACGCAAGCGGCGCACGTGAACGTCGATGGTGCGCTCTGAGGGGACTTCCTCGGCGTCGTCCCAGAGGTTGTCCAGCAGCTCGAGGCGACCCACGGTGCGGGTGCCGTTCTCCACCAGGTAGTTGAGTAGCTCGAATTCGCGGTGCGTGAGGTTGAGCAGATCCCCGTCCAGGAACACCTCGCGGCGGGACA
>JAKDKI010000058.1 GCA_030453435.1 Kocuria sp. | reverse complement strand
CTGACCCAGGCCAAGGGCGTGTCGATCGTGCACGAGACCGTGTACGAGAACCGCTTCGGCTTCACCCGTGCGCTCAACCGCATGGGCGCGGTCATCCAGTTGCACCGCGAATGCCTGGGTTCCGTACCGTGCCGGTTCGGTCAACGTAACTTCCTGCACTCCGCTGTGATCTCCGGACCTACTCCGTTGAAGGCCACGGATATCAACATCCCCGATCTGCGTGGCGGGTTCTCGCACCTGATCGCGGCCATGGCGGCGGACGGGGTGTCCCACGTGACCGGGATCGAACTGATCAAGCGAGGCTACGAACACTTCACCGATAAACTGACAGGACTGGGCGCGGATTTCGACCTCGAAGAGCGCTGAGCAACTATCGGCCCAGCGAGTGTCTGTCACGAGCGGTGTAGGGAGAGAATGCTCGAGTGAGTAGAACGTCGCAGCGGTCCACGTACCGGGTTCTGGCGGGGATCGCCATTCCCCTTTACCGTTTGGTGGCCAAGATTTCCTGGCGGGGGACCGAGAACTTTCCGGCCACGGGTGGATTCGTGGTCGCGGCCAACCACCTCACGGAGATCGACCCCATTACGGTGGCTTACCCGGTCTACAAGTCAGGCATCATGCCCAGGTTCCTGGCCAAAGAATCTCTGTTCCGTGTGCCCGTCCTGGGGCGACTGCTCACTCACATCGGCATGGTTCCCGTCTACCGCGGGACCACTCGGGCCAAGGATTCGCTCGAAGCCGCATTCGTCGAGCTCAATGACGGCGGCGCCATTCTGGTGTATCCGGAGGGCACTGTCACCCGTGACCCTCGAATGTGGCCCATGCGCGCCCGCACGGGAGCGGCACGGTTGTCATTGCAGGGCCAGGTGCCGGTCGTGCCCATGGCCCACTGGGGCGATCAGAACGTGCTGTACCGGGACCCGCAGGGCAAGCGGACGTTCAACCTGTTCCCGCCCAAGAAAGTCCGGGTACTCATCGGTGAACCGCTCCAGCCACAGGACCTCATGCGTCCCGGCCAGCACACCACGGACCACCCGACCGCTGACGACCTCAATTACGCGACCACCGTAATCATGGACCGCATCACCAGCCTCTTGTCCGAGCTTCGCGGTGAACAAGCACCCTCGGACCGTTTCGATCCCCGCGCCCGCAAGGAATCACGATGAACGTTTCGACCGGCCGACCGATCGACCGTGAGGCACCCCCGGAAGCCGCCGCGGCGTCGTCGTTGACAGCCCTGGCCGAGGAACCCAACGGCCCGGGCAAAGTCGCCGTGCTGGGTGCCGGGTCGTGGGGCACCACGTTCGCCAAGGTCCTCGCCGACGCCGCTCGCGACGCCGGCGTAGAGCGCACGGTCTACTTGTGGGGCCGCAACCCCGAGTCCATGGCACGGATTCGTGAGACCGGACGCAACGACAGATACGTGCCCGACATCGATCTGCCCGGTGAGATCCGATTCAACTCCGATCTGCGGGAGACTCTGACCGGGGCCCGACTGGTCGTGGCCGCGATTCCCGCGCAGTCACTGCGAGCTCAATTGGCCACCGCCGCGGAATATATCGACCCGGACGCCGTGGTGCTGTCCCTGGCCAAGGGACTGGAATCCACCTCCGGACTTCGCATGACCGAGGTCATTGCCCAGGCCCTGGCGGAGCACACAGAAACCGGCCATGAAGGCTGGGTACGCCGATCGTGCGTGTTGTCCGGCCCGAACCTCGCCATGGAAATCGCACGGGAGGAGCCCACCGCATCGGTGGTCGCGGCTCCCGAACTGACCACCGCCGCGTGGGTGGCCCGTTGCTGTGCCGCCCCGTACTTCCGTCCGTATACCAACACGGATGTCACGGGCACGGAAATCGGCGGCCTGGTGAAAAACGTGATCGCCCTGTGCGTGGGAATTTGCGACGGACGCGGCTACGGTGACAACTCCAAGGCCTCGGTGATGACTCGCGGACTGGCAGAGACCACTCGACTGGCGCTGGCGCTGGGTGGAGATCTGACCACTCTGTCCGGGCTGTCTGGAATGGGCGACCTGGTCGCCACATGCTCGTCCTCGCTGTCCAGGAACCACACTGCGGGTAGGCTGCTGGGTTCGGGACTGAGTATCGCTCAGGTCCAGGACGCCATGACCCAGACCGCGGAAGCCATCAGATCGGCCCCTGCAGTACTGGCCCTGGCTCAAGAACACGACGTAGAAATGCCCATCACGGAGGCTGTGGTGGGTGTGCTGCGCGGCGACATTCCGGTGGACCAGCTGGCACCCAAGCTGCTCGGCCGCGATCTTAAATCCGAAGGGAACAGCGCATGACGAACACTGCGGAGAACGCTCAAGCGACCGCGGAGGGGGCCGATAAGGCCACCAAACCCTGCGTCGCCGTGTTGTTCGGGGGCCGTTCCTCCGAACACTCGGTGTCCTTGATCACCGCACGTTCGGTGCTGCGCGCCATCAATCGCGACCGGTGGGACGTGGTGAGCGTTGGCATCTCCACCGACGGGGCGTGGTTCCTGTACTCCCAGGAAGAGCTGGAAGCACTCTTGGACAGCCAGCCCATGGCCACGTTGCCCGCGGGTGATCAACGCGTAACCCTGCCGTTGCAGGCGGGGGAGAGTGAGCTGCTCGTTCACAACCTGACTGCCGAGGGTGGCTCGCTGACGCGCGGCCGGCACATCGACGCTGTCTTCCCTTTGCTGCACGGACCGTTCGGTGAAGACGGCACCCTGCAGGGGCTGCTGGAGCTCGCTGACCTTCGCTATGTGGGCTGCGGCGTTTCGGCTTCCGCGATCGGCATGGACAAGCACTTCATGAAGGTAGCCTTCGAGTCCGCCGGTTTGGAGGTGGGCCCGTACACGGTGGTGCACAATCGCGATTGGTTGCACAGCCCCGAGAAGGTCCGTGAGCGCGTCGCGGAACTGGGGTTCCCGGTGTTCGTGAAGCCCGCTCGTGCGGGATCGTCATTCGGAATCACTCGCGTCGACCGGGCCGAGGATCTGGACAGCGCGATCGAGACGGCGCGCCAGCACGACCTCAAGCTCGTGATCGAGGCGGGGATCGTGGGTCGCGAGATCGAGTGCGCCGTGTTGGGCGGTCATGAATGGGCCGCGCCGCGCGCGTCCCTTCCCGGCGAGATTGAGGTCCAGGGTCACGACTTCTACGACTTCGAGGCCAAGTACGTGGAGGACGACGGCGCTCGGCTGTCCTGCCCCGCCAACCTCCCCGAGGAGGTCATCGAGACCCTGCGGGAGAAGGCTGTGGTGGCGTTCGACGCCGTTGACGGTGAAGGACTCTCGCGCTGCGATTTCTTCGTGACACCCGATCACCAAGTGATCATCAACGAGATCAACACGATGCCCGGCTTCACGCCCATCTCCATGTACCCGCGCATGTGGGCGGCGTCCGGTCTCGAGTACACGGATCTGATTGATGAGCTGATTTCACTGGCGCTCGAGCGTCCCGTGGGCCTGCGCTAGACGAGAGATCCCGACTTTTACGCACCCCTTGGCCCGCGAGCGGGTCAGGGGGTGTTCTGCAAATCCAGGGTGTCGGAGACGGACAGGCACGTGTTCTCCTGGGGGATCTGTGCCACGGCGCTGCCGGCCTCCACGATTGCCGTGGATGAGGGGACCCGGCCGGTGTCGAAGAGCAGCTCCACGGCGGGGGAGCGACCGTAACTGACGGCCCGCCACTGGTTCTCCTGGCCCTCGACCTCGGAAATGAGCCAGTCGACACCGTTGACGTTGGTGCACGGGTCGGTGGTGGGTGCGGGCGGTTCCACGCCACACCGCACGATGACTCCTGAAGGATCGCCGTAGGCGGTAGTGCCCTGGCTCGTGGTGGCCCGCTGATCCAGATCACCCATGGTTTCCGGCATGGCCAGCATGGCGGAAGCGCACGCGGGGTCCGTGTTGTGCGGTGCACCGTCAACAGAGACAGGGGAACCGCAACCGGCGAGGACCAGGCCGCTCAGCGCCATGGTCGCCAACGCCGCGCGGCGTGTGGAGATGTGGAGTCCATGTGGTCCGTCCTGGGAACGCGCGCGGGTGAACATCATGCCCTCCACTGTAGACGCGCGGACGGGGTGGCATCTGCGTGCAGGGGTGTGCCGCTCGTTACGCTGATCCCATGACCGTTTCCCCCGAATCGACCCCCTCAGCCACGGTGGAGCAGGTCTCCGAATCCGAATTGCTGTCAGCGTTCTTACCGCTGTCCAAAACCTCCTCGTCATACGTGGAGGTGGGGCCGGGGGACGACTGCGCGGTGGTGGCGGTTCCGCAGGGTCGCGTGGTCATCACCACCGACACGCAGGTGGTTGATCAGGATTTCCGGGTCCGCTGGCCCAACGGCTACGAAACCACGGGGGCGGACACGGCCCACAAGTGCGCGGCGCAAAACCTTGCGGACATCGCCTCGATGGGCGCGGTTCCCACCTCCATGGTCGTGTCGATGACCCTGCCCGGTGACACTCCGGTGCGGTGGGTTCAGGATTTCGCCGCCGGGCTCAAAGACGCCTTCGAACGCCTCGGCGCGTCAGAGTGCGCGCTAGTTGGCGGCGATTTGGGGCGCGGCCGTGAACTGTCCGTGACCGCAACGGTGCTGGGCGTCATGGAGCAAGGTAACCCAGTGTTGCGCTCAGGAGCGGGCGCCGGGGGAACCGTGGTGCACGCGGGCGTGCTCGGCCATGCAGCCGCGGGCCTGAGCGCACTGGAGGCCTCGCCCGGCAGTGGCTGGGACCGGTTGGCCACGGAAGAACGGCAAGATCTCGAACGAGCGCAGCTGCGTCCCCTGGCGGCGATTCCCGCTGGGCCCAGGGCCGCCAGAGCCGGCGCGAGTGCCATGATCGACATTTCGGACGGTCTGCTACGCGATGCGGGGCGAGTGGCCCGGGCCAGCGGCGTCGTCATTGATCTGGACCCGGCCGCGCTGGAAGAATCCGTGGCCGAGCTCGCACGTGCGGGAGAAGCCGCGGGAGAGGACCCGTGGCGCTGGGTACTGACCGGGGGAGAGGACCACGGTTTGCTCGGGGTGGTTCCACCGGGCGTCCAGGTTCCCCCGGGCATGCGTGCGATAGGCTCGTGTGCGCCCGCAGACCGTCGACCGGCGGATCACGGGAACACCGCCGTCACCATTGCCGGGCAGGAACCCGGCGAATGGCTCGGCTACGACGTGGGTGAAGGATGGGATCATTTTGAGCCATAAGGGAGGCTCTACGGTATCGGCCGTGCGCGATTGGTTGGACTCCGCGCACCGTGCTCTGGTGGAGCACACGGACGTACTCAATGATCTCAACGTCTTCCCCGTGGCCGATTCGGATACCGGCGTCAACCTCAGCACCACCGTGGGTTATGCGACCGAGGCCGCACAGCTGATCGAAGGCAACGACATCGGCGAGCTGCTACAGCACGCGGGCCGTGCAGCACTGGAACAGGCCCGCGGTAATTCCGGTGTGCTCATGGCCCTGACGCTCACCGCCATGGGGACCTCGCTCGAGGTCTCCACACGCGTGACGGCAAGCGACCTGCGTGACGCGTTTTCCGCAGCTCAGGTTCGGTGCTGGTCAGCGCTGACGGATCCCGTTGCGGGAACGCTGATTTCCGTGCTCGAAGCAGTGAGCAAGGTGTCACTTCCCGAGAACTCCCCGGACGGCTCCAACCAACAGCTCTCGGACTGGATGGACCTGGTGGTCGCCCGTGGCAGTCACGCGGTGATCGACACCGTGGACCAGCTCCCGGTCCTGCATGAACGCGGTACCGTGGATTCCGGTGCGCTGGGCATGTTGATCGTTCTGGTTGAGCTCAGGTCTGCTCTGACCGGGGACGAGCAACGCCATAACCCGGTCCCGGACATCATTCGCGACTACTCCGAACATTCCGGACACAGTGAGAACCACGCCTCCGTGGGCTTCGAGGTCATGTGCACCGTGGAACTGTCCGCACTGGATGCTGCCGAACTGCGCCACGAACTGGACGGCGCCGGAGACAGCGTGCTGGTCAGCGCCGTGAACGAGACGGACCACGGGTACACATGGCGCGTGCACGTTCACGTTGAAGACCCGGAGGAAGCACTGACTCTGATGCGCGCTCGCGGTCAGGCGGTCAATGTCAGCGTCACGTCACTGGGTTCTGACGAGCCCCGGGTTTCCCCGTGACCACCTCCGTACAGCCCGTCTCGGCTTTTGCCGGGCTCCTGGACCAGCCGCTGACTCGTTATATTTCGGGGAATTCGCCCACCAGCACGGTCAAGTTGCTCGAGAAGGATCTGGACATCACCACGGTGGGCGAGCTGCTGGACTATGCACCGCGCCGTTACATCCGCCGCGGCCACCTGCAATTGCTGGGCGACCTGGTCGCCGGGGAACGAACCTCGTTCGTGGCCCGCGTGGAATCCTCGTCCACGCGGCGCATGCAGCGGGACCCACGCCGAAGCTTGACCGATGTGATCGTCTCGGACGGCACGGGCGCTTCACTGAAGATCACGTTCTTCAACGCATACACGGCTCAGAAGGAACTGCCCGTGGGTACGCACGCACTGTTCACGGGTAAACCCGAGCTGTACCGCGGCAATCTGTCCATGACCGGCGCGGACTACGCCGTGGTGGACACCCCTGATTCCGTGACGGACTTCACGTCCCAGTCCGGAGAGGTCTATCCCATTCCGGTGTATCCGGAAAGTGGCAAACTAACCACTCCGCGGCTCACTCGCGCCGTTCAACAACTCCTGCTCACCGCGGACCTGGACTCACTGACGGACCCGATTCCACAACACATCCTGGACCGCGAGAAGCTGGTCGGACTGGCGCAGGCCTACCGTGACCTGCACCGCCCGGAATCCGTGGAGGCCTTCCAGAAGGCACAAGAACGTTTCCGGTACCAAGAGGCCTTCGTGCTCCAAGCGGAACTCGCGCGGCGTCGTCATGACCACGCGTCCCAGCCCGTCGAGGAGCGTCCCGCCCGTGCGGGCGGCCTGCTGTCTCGTTACGACGCCGCCCTACCGTTCACCCTGACGGAGGGCCAGCGCGCGGTGGGCGAACAGATTCAGGCCGAGCTGGCCGGCACCGCCCCCATGAATCGCTTGCTCCAAGGCGACGTGGGTTCCGGTAAGACTGTGGTGGCCCTGCGCGCGATGCTGCAGATCGTGGACACGGGCGGCCAGGCGGCCATGTTGGCCCCCACGGAGGTGCTCGCTCAGCAGCACTACGACAAGATCGTGGCCTCGCTCGGGCCGCTGGCCCGCCCCGATCAGTTGGACGGCGATCCGGACGGCACCAAGGTCGTGTTGCTGACCGGTTCGTTGCCCACCGCCGCCAAGCGCGCCGCGTTGTTGGACATTGCGAGCGGCGCGGCGGGCATCGTGGTAGGCACTCACGCGCTCATCCAGGAGAAGGTCCAGTTCGCCGATCTCGGTCTGGCGGTCGTGGACGAACAGCACCGCTTTGGCGTGGAACAGCGTGACGCCCTGCGCGATAAGGCCGGGCACACACCTCACACCCTGGTCATGACCGCCACGCCCATCCCGCGCACCGTGGCCATGACGGTCTTCGGCGACTTGGACGTCAGCACCCTGCGCGAGCTGCCCGGCGGCCGCCGCCCCATCCACACGCACGTGGTGGGCCTGGCCGAACACGGCCCCGCATGGGAACGGCGCGTGTGGGCGCTCGCCGGCGAGCACATTTCGCGCGGCCGTCAGGTGTACGTAGTGGCACCCAAGATCGGCGACGACGCCGCCCTGCCGCCCTTCGATTCCCTGCGAGACTCGTTGCTCGCGGCCCAGGAACAAGGTGATGACGGGGATGGCCCGGCACCGGCCACGGTGCAGTGGCTCGAGCGGCTGATCAGTGCGCAACCGGAGCTTCGGGACGCCCGGATAGCGGTATTGCACGGCCGTCAGGACCCGCTCGTGAAAACTGAAACGATGAACCGGTTCGCTGCTGGGGACATCGATGTGCTCATTTCCACCACGGTGATCGAGGTGGGCGTGGACGTGGCCAACGCGTCGCTCATGATCATGGTGGACCCCGAGCGCTTCGGCATCTCCCAGTTGCATCAGTTGCGCGGTCGCATCGGCCGTGGCGAGCACGAGAGCACGTGCTTGCTGGTCACCCGCAGCCGTCCGGATCATCCGGGCCGGGAACGGTTGGCCGCGGTCGCCTCCACCACGGACGGTTTCGAACTCGCGGAGGTGGATCTCAAGCTGCGCCGCGAGGGCAACATCCTGGGTGCCTCGCAGTCAGGCCGGAAGTCCGGCCTGCGCTGGATCAGTGCGCTGCGGGACGAAGCCCTGGTGACCCGCGCCCGTGAGGACGCGGAAGCAGTCATTGCCGAGGACCCAAAGTTGAACCAGCACACAGAACTGCTCGCGGCCATTGGGCGAGTGGTGGATGAGAACAGCCAGGCATTTTTGGAGCGCGGATGACACGCATTATTTCCGGGGCCGCGGGCGGACTGCGCATCAAATCAGTGCCCGGTTCGGCCACCCGACCCACGACCGATCGCGTTAAGGAATCCCTGTTCGCTCGCCTGGAGGCGTGGGGCATGTGCGAGGACGCCCGCGTACTGGACTTGTTCGCGGGTTCGGGTGCTCTCGGACTGGAAGCGGCAAGCCGGGGAGCGCGTGAGGTGACCCTGGTGGAGAAAGCCAACGGGGCGGCGTCGGTGTGTCGGGCGAATGCTCAGGTGCTTGCCGGTGCTCGACCGGATATCGAGATCACCACGGTGCAGTCCCCGGTGGCCACCTTTCTCACCCGGCTGGGAAGCCGCCGCTGGGACCTGGTACTCGTGGATCCGCCCTATCCGCTGCCCAACGAAGACCTGACCGCTCTGCTGGGGCGTCTGGTCGGTCATCTCGGCCCAGGCGCAGTCATTGTGGTGGAACGTTCCGCGCGCACCGAGGAACCGACGTGGCCGGAGGGGCTGCAGCGATTGGAACACACCACCCACGGCGAGACGGTCCTCTGGTACGTCGAGGAGACCCCGGGCGAGGAGTCCGCCGCCGAGCATTCCGAGGACCCACAATCCGTTTAGGGGCCGATTGAGCAGTCCTCATGGGGCGGGAATTTCTCGTTCCCGAGCTTCCTCAGGGCTACATGGCTCTGGACCTCAAAGCGACAGGGTGAGATCGGCCATCGCCTTGCGCAGCACATCGGTGCGCTTGCAGAAAGCTAACCGGAGCCAGTCCGCGTAGAGGCCCCGGTTGGCTTCACCCACGAACGCGGAGACTGGAATCCCCACGACTCCGGCGTTCTCGGCCCAGTGCTCGCCGAGTTCTTTGGCGTTGCTGACTCCGGCCAACGCGTAGTGATCACTGACATCGGCCACCGCGAAAAAGGTGCCTTGCGGTTCCGGCGGGTTCAACCCGGCCTCCCGTAAGCCGTTGACCAAAACGTCGCGCCGGTCGCGGTAATCGACCAATAGGTGCTCGTAGAACTCGGGTGAGAATCCTACGGCCTCCGCGACGGCATGTTGCAGGGGAGCGGCCGCACTGTGGGACATGTACGACTTCACTGCGGTCACGCCCCGAATCAGGTGTTCCGGGCCGCTGACCCAGCCCACGCGCCACCCCGTGGCGGAAAAGGTCTTGCCCGCCGAGGACACGGTCAAGGTGCGATCGAACGCACCGGGCAGAGTGGCGATCGGCACGTGCTGCCCGTTGAAGCGCAAGTGCTCGTAGACCTCGTCGGTGACGATCACGGCGTCGAACTCCGTGGCCAGCTCGACCAACTGCGTGAGGAACTCGCGCGACGCCACGGTGCCCGTGGGGTTGTGCGGGTCGTTGAGGATCACGGCGCGGGTTCGGGGCGAGAAAGCAGCGCGAACGTCGTCGGGATCGGGTGTGAACGCGGGCGGCAAGAGCGGAACAGGAACCGCGGTGGCCCCAGCGAAGCGGATTACCGCGCCGTAGAGGTCGTAGTGGGGTTCGAACACGACCACCTCGTCACCGGGTTCCAAGAATGAAAGCAGGCTGGCCGTCAGTCCCTCAGTAGCTCCGGCGCTGACAATGATCTGGGACTCGGTGTCCAGCTCCTGGCCGTAGAAGTGACGCTGGTGCTCAG
>JAKDKI010000343.1 GCA_030453435.1 Kocuria sp. | reverse complement strand
CCGGTAATCCCAGTTGCGTTCTCCACCGAAATCCTCGGGAAGGCTCGCGGTCGGCGCGGCCACAATGCCGCCGGTCTCCGAATGGGTCAGCGCACGCAGCACGAGCAGTGAACGAGACACCGCTTGGTCGTACTCACCGTCGCACACAACGTCCGAGGCCCAGTCGCGCCAGAACTCCTCGGTGGCCTCCTGCGCCAGACCCGGTTGAGCCGGGACGGGGAGTTGATCGTAGGAATGACACCACGTGAGCACCCAGTCCATCCGCTCACCCGCGGAAAGATCGAACGTCCCACGATGCCCCCGACGCAACCCCTCCAGCACGCGGATATCCGCGCCGGGTCCGTGCGACTTCTCTCCCCGGGACGGCACGATCTTGTGGTCATGATCCATCAGGTAGGGCTTCAATTGGGGTCCGGTCAGCAGCAGCGCATCCGGACCTGCCACGGCGAGCAGGCCGTGCTGCACGTCCCGCCCAGCGGCAGCCTTCTTGGCCGCGTGGCGCACCCTGGAACGGAAGTTCTTGTAGGACCCCGCGTCGGTCCGGCTTTTGAACGAGCGCTCCAAATGCCCCTGGCCGTATTGTTCACGCAGGTCCTGGTTCGTACCCACCGGGTGAGGTTCCGTGGCGGAATGCGGGGCGTGAGCGGCGTCGTCGTGAGCGTGGGATTGTGCGCTGGGAGGGTTGAGCTCCACGCGACGAATCCACGGGGTGACCCGGCCGTAATCGAAACGGATGCGCAGGTCGTGCTCCACCTGGACCGTGCCCTCGAGACATTCCACGCGTCGCACAAGGTCAGCGTGGATGTCACTGGGCGGGAGAAAATCGGTGACGCGCATTCGTCCGGTGGGCGTGCGCCATTCGGTTTCCAGCACAAAGGTGTCCGGAATGTAGCGACGGGAGACGACCTCGCCGTCCACGGCGCTGAGCTTCCAGCGGCCGTTGTCCTCGTCGCCCAGGATCGAGCAGAAGACAGCCGGGGAATCGAAGCGCGGGAAGCACAACCAATCCACGCTGCCCTCTCGGGATACCAACGGTCCGGTGTGGAGATCGGCCAGTAACGCGTAGTCCTCAAGAGGGGTGCTCATGACTGAATTCAATCATCAGCAGCCTGCGGACACCTGAGAAACCGCGCCCGACCGCGTCAGCCACGTGCCATACCGTAGGGGCATGGACAACATCAGGACTCTGGTCATCCTGGGCGCCTCCGGAGACCTCACCGCCCGCCTCCTGCTCCCGGGCCTGGGCACGCTGCTCAACGAACAGCCGGAACGGGAGATCACGGTCATCGGTTCCGCTCGCGACGACTTTCCCGGCCCCTTGGGACCTGACGACGACGTTCGGGGCGCCGATTGGCCCCAAACGGTCGCCAAGGCCTTCGATTCCGTGGGCGCGACCGGACCTTCGGTCGAGCGGGTCAAGGAGACCACGCGCTGGGTCGAGTGCGATGTGACCGATGCGTCCCAGCTGTCCTCGCTGCTCGATGACGTGGAGGGACCGGCGTGCCTGTACTTCGCCCTGGCCCCGGCCATCACACGAAAGGCCTGCGAAGCCCTGAAGAGCCTCGATTCGTTGCCTTCAGATCTCAGCTTGGCGCTCGAGAAGCCCGTGGGCACAGACCTGGAATCAGCTCGTGAGCTCAATGCCCTGGTCGGCGAACTGGTCGATGAGGACCACACATTCCGGGTGGATCACTTCCTGGGGATGCCCGGCGTGCTGGACGTGAGTGGCCTGCGTTTCGGCAATCGCATGTTCGAGCCGGTGTGGAGCCGCGAACACATCGAGTCCATCGAGATCGTGTTCGACGAAACTCTGGGCTTGGAAGGTCGCGCCGGTTTCTACGATTCCACCGGCGCCGCCGAGGACATGATCCAGTCCCACCTGCTGCAGGTCATGGCGCTGGTCATGATGGAGCCACCCTCCCGATTCGACGCCGTGGAGGTCCCGGCCAACACCGCGCACATTCTCCGTGCCGCACGTTTGTGGAGTGAGGATTCTTCGACTCGTTCTCCGCAGTACCGGAGGATCACACCCGTGGTTCGCGGCCGGTACACCGCCGGGACGGTGGACGGTCACGAGCTGCCGGACTACACCTCCGAGGAGCGCGTGGATCCTTCGCGGGAGACGGAAACCTTCGCACAGGTCACCCTGGAGGTGGATACCTGGCGCTGGAATGGTGTGCCCGTCACGCTGCGATCCGGTAAGGCCATCGGGAATCCGGTGCAGCACATCCGCGTGATCTTCCGGCAGCCGCCGCACGGGTACGAGGGCTGGCCGCACCCGCTGGCCCCCAACGCTCTGAACGTGGGGTTCGAGGACGAACACGTGCAGATCGAACTCAACGTGGGCAGTCCATATGACTCTCGAGGCATGAATCGGTTAACGCTCTCAAGTGGCACGCCCACCCCTGGTCTCACGGCGTACGGCTCCGTGATGCGGTGGATCCTGGACGGGGACCCCACCTTCACCGTGCGCGCGGACGCGACCGAAGAGGGCTGGCGGATCATCGACCTCATCCAGCACGCTTACGCCACGGACGCGCCACTGCTCGAATATCCCGCGGGCTCCGAGGGCCCGGTGCCGCTGCCATAGGAGCGCCCAGTGCCCACGCACCCTTCAATCTGATCGACTTTGTAACCAGGAACAAGCCGATTCCTGGACTTAACGTCGATCACTCTGCACCCTGCTCCGCACCTGGGCGTTACCGTCGATCAGAATGCGGCATACCTGGACGAGCTGTCCTAACCAACCCCGCGTCAGTCGTGACGCTCGTGCCGGTCCACCAAGGGGATCCCCGCGGTCACGGGGTGAGAACCGGCGGTCATTTCCGCGAGCGGTTGATCCACGATGGGGATGCCCGCGGTGACCGGTTCCAGCTCGGATTCGTAATCTTCGGCAGGGGTGGTGACCGTGCGGCGTCGTCGAACGATGTCCACTGCCGACTCGACCACGAGCACACCCAAGGCCAGCCAGATCGGAAGGTAGGTGAAGATCTGCCCCGGGGCCAGGGTCTCGCCGATCGCGAGCGAGACGAA
>JAKDKI010000342.1 GCA_030453435.1 Kocuria sp. | reverse complement strand
ATCCGCATGGTCCAGTCCGGTGCTCCCAGGGCGTACTTGCCGATCATGGCCGCGATCAGCAACGCCCACGTGACCATCTCCGCCGTGGCCACCACGCGGTAGAGCCCCCGGGGGCTCACACGCGGCGCATTGGTCGGAGACGTATTGGTGCTCGGATTCGCGGCATTGTTCACGCGCTCCCCCGATGCGGCTGAAGCTGACTGGCTGGGCATGTTTCTCCCTGGGATCACGGAATGGGTTTCAGACCATTATGGGTTTGCCGTTGCGGGCGGGTCATCCACCGATTGATTGATTCGCCGTTACGGGTCAGTCCGCGACCGGCTTGCTGGTCGCATCGCGAACCTCACCCACGAGCTCCTCCAGAACATCCTCGAGAGCCACGATGTACACCGACTCGTCCGTGGTGCGCGAATCCCGGGCCACCTGGCCCAGCAGCGCAAAGTGCGCGCCGTCGGCCTGCATGGTTCGAGTGACCTTGCGCAGCTTGTCCTCCGGTGCCACTCGTGCGAATCGACGGATCGACGCCGCCGGGATCGGCACGTGCCGCATGGTCTCGGGCAGACCCAGCACGTCCTTGGTGTGGATGTAACCCATCAGGCGTTCGTTCTGGTCCTGAACGGGGAAGCGCGAGAACCCGGTCTCCGCGCACATCATTTCGATGCCTGCGGCGGTGATATCGCTGGCCACTGTGCGCATGCCCGTCAGGGGCAGAGCGACGTCGTCGGCGGTCTTGTTCTCGAAGTTCAAGGCGCCGGTCAACAACCGGATTTCGTCATTGTCGAGCAGACCTTCGCGGCCGGACTCGGCCACGAACCCGCGCACATCCTCTGAAGTGAAGGAGGACGCGACCTCGTCCTTGGGCTCCACACGGAAGAGCCAGCGGACCAAGTGGTTGGCCGTCTCATTCATGATCCAAATGAACGGGCGGAACACCATGACGAAACCGTGCAGCACGGGCCCCAGCACCATGGCCGAGCGTCCCGGAACCGCAATGGCGATGTTCTTGGGCACCATTTCGCCCAGGACCATGTGCAAGAACGTCACGATCAATAGTGCAATGACCAGTGCAATGGGGTGCAGCAGCGCGGACGGCACGCCAAAGTACTCGAGCGGCTGCTCGATCAGGTGCGCAATCGCGGGTTCACCCACGGCACCGATCAACAACGAACACGCGGTGATGCCGAGCTGGGTGGCGGCGAGCGCCGTCGACACGTTTTCAATGCCCTTGAGGGCATATTTGGCGGCCTTGGAGCCTTCGGCAGCCTTGGGTTCCAACTGGTCCCGGCGGGCCGAGACCATGGCGAACTCACTGGCCACGAAGAACGCGTTGCCCGCGAGCAACAGGACGAGAACGATAATCGCAGTGCTGGTGGTCATCGCTGCTGCTCCTCTCCGGGATCCTCGATCGAGACGTCGTCATCGCGACGGAACGAGGGGTTACCTTGCTGGCCGGCCTGAGCGGCCTGGAACTCTTCAGCGGTTTCCGGCTGGCGCGGCTCCCCACCCAGCGGATCATTCCGGTGAGCAGGTGGTTTCCACTCGGTGGAGGTGGTCGACCCGCCCCGGGCATCCGGGTCTCCGCCTTCGCGGCGCACCAGGATCCGGTCCACACGGTGCTGATCCATGCGGACCACCTCCATGTGGATGTTGGCCTTGGTGGGCAAATCGTCCTCGTCGCGGTGGGCGTGGTCCGTGGCCTCGACCGTGAGGGTGTCGCCCACGCGGGGCAACCGGTCCAGCTCCTCCGCAATGAGCCCGCCCAGAGTGTCTGATTCTTCGCCCTCGGGCATGTCCAAGCGGAGCACGTCACCCAGTTCATCGGGGCGCAGCAGACCGGAAATCACCAGTCCACCGTCCCGGGTGCGGCGGAAGCGCTGCACTCTCGTGTCCTGCTCGTCATCGATCTCGCCCACGATTTCCTCGATGAGGTCCTCGAGAGTCACGATGCCGGCGGTGCCGCCGTACTCATCCACCACGATGGCCAGCTGCAGGCCCTTGCCGCGCAGCTTGCGCATGAGGGGATCCAAGGTCATTGACTCGGAAACGACGTCCGCCGGTGCTGCGATATCGGCAACGCGCTTGGTCGAACGCTCTTCGAACGGAACGGCCAGGGCGTGGGTGTAGTGCACGATGCCCACGATGTCGTCCACGGATTCGCCCATCACGGGGAACCGGGAGTGACCGGTCTCCGCCGCGGTCAGGAGCATGTGCTCCACGGTGTCGTCGGATTCCAAGAAGTTCACGCGCGGTCGCGGACGCATCACATCTGCAGCGGTGCGCTCACCGAACTCAATGGAGCGAGCCACCAATTCTGCGGTCCCGGCTTCCAGCGTGCCTTCACGGCCGGAACGGTTGACCACGGCGGCAAGCTCGGCTGCCGTACGTGCGTTGGCAACTTCCTCCGTGGGCGTGAAACCCAGGAAGCGCAGTACGGCATTGGCCGCTCCGTTGAGGACCTTGACCAGCCAACCGAACAGCACCATGAAGATCTTCTGCGGGTACACGACCACGTGGGTCACGCGCATCGGGTCTGCGATCGCCCAGTTCTTGGGAACCAGCTCGCCAAACACCATCTGCGTGAAGGTCGCCACGATGAACGCGGCGGTGGTGGCGATACCGGTGGCCGCGGCGTCGGGCATACCGGCCCAGCCGAGCCCTCCGCGCAAGAGCTCGCCGATACCGGGCCCCGTCAGGAAGCCGGCCACCAAGCTCGACACGGTGATACCCAATTGGGCACCGGACAGGTTGGTCGAGGTTTTCTTCAGGCTGCGCTCAATAACGACGGCGCGCTTGTCACCTTCCGCTTCGGCGCGCTGAATCGCTTGCCGGTCAACGGTGAGGAACGAGAACTCCACCGCCACGAACAGGGCGTTGGCTGCCACGAGGAGCAAAAAAGCCAGCAGGACGAACCATGCTGTCAGCACTGGCCCACCTCGCTCATCGTGGGAACTGCTACGGGCGTTGCCGTGGAGCGGGGGCTAAGGGCTGTGCCGGATCGGGGAAGAGGACTGTGCCTCTTCGGACTGTCCGACTCCTT
>JAKDKI010000341.1 GCA_030453435.1 Kocuria sp. | reverse complement strand
ATCCCGTGAGAACCACAGTCTTGAATCCCGAATCCCGCCAGGCGGCCCTGCGAGAAATGGCCAACGGCCCGGAACTGGACATCTTGGTGATCGGCGGTGGTGTCACGGGCGCCGGCGTTGCCCTGGATGCCGTGACACGTGGCTTACGCACCGGGATCGTGGAGGCCCAGGACTGGGCCGGTGGCACGTCCAGATGGTCCTCCAAGCTGGTCCACGGCGGGTTGCGTTACCTCCAGCAGCTGGACTTCAAACTGGTGACGGAAGCACTTCACGAACGCGAGCGGTTGCTCTACACCTTGGCACCGCACTTGGTGAAGCCGGTCCCGTTCCTCTACCCGATCCTGCACAGGGTCTGGGAGCGCCCGTACGTGACGGCGGGCATTGGCCTCTATGACACCCTGGCCCACGTCGGCTCCAAGGTCGCGTCCATGCCGTTCCACCGCCACCTCTCCGAGCGCGGAGTGCAGAAAGCGTTCCCCAGCATCAAGCCGGGCGCCATGGTCGGTGCGGTCAAATACTGGGACGGTCGCGTGGATGACGCCCGCCTGGTGCTGACCCTGATTCGTACCGCCGCCGGTTACGGTGCGCTCGCCGCCTCGCGCACCAAGGTCACGGGCATGATCAAGAACGACGACGCCGTGGTCGGCGCCCGTGTCACGGACCTTGAGACCGGCGAGGAATTCGAGATTCGTGCGCGAAAGGTCATTGCGGCCACGGGCGTGTGGACCGAGGAAACTCAGGACATGGCCGATACCGATGGCGGTCTCAAGGTGCTGGCGTCCAAGGGCATCCACATCGTGGTTCCCCGCGAACGCATCAAGGGTGAGGTGGGCCTGATCCTGCAGACGGAGAAATCCGTGCTGTTCGTGATCCCGTGGGAGCACTACTGGATCATTGGAACCACGGACACTCCCTATGAGCAGGACATCTCTGCTCCCGTGGCCACCGCAGCGGACATCGACTACGTGATTGAGCACGCCAACGTGGTTCTGGACGACCCCTTGACCCGTGAGGACGTCATCGGCAGCTATGCCGGTCTGCGCCCGCTGCTGCAGCCGGGGGTCAAGGATGACACGGAGACCGCATCGACCAAGGTGTCTCGCGAACACACGGTGGCAGAAGTGGTTCCCGGACTGATCTCCATTGCCGGCGGCAAGCTGACGACGTATCGCATCATGGCGCAGGACGCCGTGGACTTCGCACTCGGTAAGGAGCGCACCAAGCAACTGCCCTCCGTGACCGAGCGAACTCTCCTGCACGGTGCGGACGGCTACCTGCCCCTGACTCGGCAGATCGAGCAGATCAGTGATCGCTACGGATGGGGACCCGAGATGGTTGAGCACCTGCTGAACCGCTACGGATCCGGCATCTCGGAGGTCGGAACCATCGTCGACGAACGTGCCGACCTCGCCGAGCCGCTCAAGGGCGCCCCGGAATACATCCGAGCCGAAATCGTCCAGGCCGCCCGCAACGAAGGCGTCCTGCACCTGGCAGATGCGTTCCAGACTCGCACCCGCATGAGTTACGACCAACCCGATCACGGTTTGGCCGTGGTGGATGAGGTCGCGGACCTGCTGGCCGAGGAACTCGGCTGGGATTCCGAGCGCAAGGCGAAGGAGATCCAGGCCTACCGGGACCTGTGCGCAGCCGAGGACGCCGCCGCCGAGACCACCGACGACACGGCCGCAGCTGCGGCACGGGCCGCGGCGCCGTCGTTGAACTCGCTCCAGAACTAGCGGAGAAACTCAAAGTAACCCCCGCCAATCACCGGCCCACAGGGCCACCGAGAAAGTAAGACACGACTGAAGGAGTCATTTCATGACTGCATTGACGGCGCTGCTGCCGGTGGAAACAGCAGCGGAAGTTGTGCCCCTGGGCACGGTGTTCTGGTCCGAAGTGCTGGGTACCGGCATGCTGACCTTGCTGGGTGTCGGCGTGGTGGCCAACCACCTGCTGGGGAAGACCAAGGGCAATGGCGGCGGCTGGCTGATGATCAACTTCGGCTGGGGCCTAGCGGTCTTTGCCGGTGTCTATGTCGCGTGGCAATCCGGAGGGCACCTGAACCCGGCCGTGACGATTGGTATCTGGGCCTCCGGCGCGGATGAGTATGCGCCCGGGGTGGCCATCACCGCGGCCTCAACGCTGGTGTACTTGGCCGCCGAGTTCCTGGGTGGCTTCCTGGGCGCCGTGGTTGCCTGGATCGCCCACAAACAGCACTACGACGAGCCCCTGGAGCCCGCGGCCAAGCTGGGCACCTTCGCAACGGGCCCGGAGATCCGTTCCTACCCGTGGAACGTCGTGACGGAGGCTATTGCCACGTTCGTCCTGGTCTTCGTGGTCCTGATGTTCGGTGGCACCCCGTCCGGTCTGGGCCCGTTGGCCGTGGCCCTGCTGGTGGTTGTCATCGGCGCCAGCTTGGGTGGACCCACCGGCTACGCCATTAACCCCGCGCGTGACCTGGGCCCCCGTATTGCCCACGCAATCCTCCCGATCAAGGGCAAGGGCGGCAGCGACTGGGGTTACTCCTGGGTCCCGATCGTGGGTCCCATCATCGGCGCATTGATTGCCGGCGGAATCTTCCAAGTGTTCCCAGCCGCGAACTTCTGATCCGTTCTGATCCGCGAAGTACCCACCACAAAGATGTGAGGAGTTTTCACCATGAGCAAGCAAGCCAGCACGAAGAACAAGAAGGACAACGGTTCCTCCGAGCCGCGGTACGTCATGGCCATCGACCAGGGCACCACGAGTACCCGGGCGATCATCTTCGATCATTCCGGCAATATCGTCAGTACCGGTCAGCAGGAGCACAAGCAGATCTTTCCGCGTGCCGGGTGGGTCGAGCACGACGCCACCGAGATCTGGCGTAACGTGCGGCGCGTCGTCGCAGACGCCCTGGCCGAGACGGAACTCACCAAGGTCGACATCGCCGCGGTGGGCATCACCAACCAGCGCGAAACCACGGTCGTGTGGGATCGCAACACCGGCAAGCCGGTCTACAACGCGATCGTGTGGCAGGACACCCGCACCCAGGCGATCGTCGACGAGTTCGCGAAGAACG
>JAKDKI010000340.1 GCA_030453435.1 Kocuria sp. | reverse complement strand
GGTAATCATGAGCGCCGCGCTTGAGCTTCCAGATCTCGTCGTCGGACATCTCCGCCACGAGTTCCTTGGTCTCAGGCGACTTGCCGAAGAAGTGGTCGCGGACAAAGCCACCGTTCTCGGCCTTGTACGTCTGGTAGTCACCGTCCAGCGTCTCGTTCATGATGCGGACCAGATCGCCGGTCTTGTCCTTCTCGAGCAAGTCATCCCACTCGCGACCCCACACGACCTTGATGACATTCCAACCCGCGCCGCGGAAGAACGCCTCGAGTTCCTGAATGATCTTGCCGTTACCGCGAACGGGTCCGTCCAGGCGCTGCAGGTTGCAGTTGATCACGAACGTGAGGTTGTCCAACTTGTCGTTGGCGGCCAGCTGCAGAAGCCCGCGGCTTTCCGGCTCGTCCATCTCACCGTCGCCGAGGAAGGCCCACACGTGCTGCTCGGAGGTGTCCTTGATGGCGCGGTTGTGTATGTAGCGGTTGAACTGTGCCTGGTAAATCGCGTTCATCGGGCCGATGCCCATGGACACCGTGGGGAACTGCCAGAAGTCCGGCATGGAACGCGGGTGCGGATAGGACGAGAGCCCCTGAGGAGCCTTGGTCTTTTCTTGGCGGAACGCGTTGAGATCCGCTTCGGACATTCGACCCTCGAGGAACGCTCGCG
Organism: Kocuria sp.; assembly: GCA_030453435.1. Classification (GTDB taxonomy): domain Bacteria; phylum Actinomycetota; class Actinomycetes; order Actinomycetales; family Micrococcaceae; genus Kocuria; species Kocuria atrinae. The sequence continues at coordinate 2,426 of JAKDKI010000340.1, read as the reverse complement.
CGTAGTTACCGGGGGAGGAGTGACCCTGCCAGAACACCTGATCGCCGCCGCCCGGGTGTTCGGGGCCGCGGAAGAAGTGGTTCAAGCCCACTTCGTAGAGCGTGGCCACGCCGGCGTACGAAGAAATGTGGCCACCCACGCCGATCTCCGGGTGCTGAGCGCGGTGCACCATAACCGCGGCGTTCCACCGCAGGTACGCGCGGTATCGGCGCTCGATCTCCTCGTCGCCGGGGAATTCCGGTTCCTGGTCGACCGGGATGGTGTTCACGTAATCCGAGGTGGTCACCATCGGAACGCCCACGGAATGGGTGCCCGCGTGCTGCAACAGAGCGCGCATGATGTACTCCGCGCGCTCCGTTCCCTGCGCCGCGATCAGCCCGTCGAAGGACTCGATCCACTCCTGGGTTTCCTCGGAGTTGGCGTCTTTGAGGTTGTTGGTCAACCCACTCAGAATGTGGTGGTTACTTGAAGGCTGCACAGTTTCTCCTGCAGTGTCACGGTGGTTCACCGATGTGGCAGTGCGGCTGCCAGGCTCCGGTGGGGGCCTGGCAGCCGCGAGTATTTTTCGGGTGACGACGCCGCTCGGCGCGGTCGATCGCGAAGGTCGCGAGCGGCGTCGTCCCCGTGAATTAGTGGTCGCTGGTGGAGGACCCGGAACGATTCTCCACGACCGGAGCCTGGACGACCTCGCCCGACGCCGTGATGGCGGGAATTTCCTTGCCCTCGGAATCCACGAGCTTGCCGTTCTTGATGGTGTCGCCCTCGCGCAGGGAGCCCTGCAGGTGCTCGAGCGATTCGATCCGAACGTAGCGAGGTGGCGCCGCGGTGAAGACAGAACCTTCGCCCTTGGGCGGGTTACCCAGCTTGATCTCGTTGAACAGGATGTTCAGGAGGACAGCTGCCACAGCGGCGGAAGAAATACCGGAGTGGAAGATGGTCTCGAACCACGTGGGGAAGCCGCTGTAGATGTCCGGAGCTGCGATCGGCAGCATACCGATACCAATGGCGGTGGAGACGATGACCAGGTTGGGAGTGCCCTGGTACTTGACCTTACCCAGGGTACGGATACCGGAAGCGGCCACGGTGCCGAAGAGCACGATGCCCGCGCCACCCAGGACCGGCATGGGGACCGCAGCAACCACGCGACCCAGGATGGGCAGCAGGCCGAGGATCAACATGATCAGGCCGCCGGCCGTGACCACGAATCGGCTCTTCACACCCGTGATGGCGACCAGACCAACGTTCTGCGCGAACGCGGACTGAGTGAAGCCGTTGAACAGGGGAGCCAGGAAGGAAGCGCCCATATCGGCACGCAGACCGTCAGCGATACGGCGGCGGTCCACCTTGGTGTCCACGATCTCACCCACGGCAATGATGTCCGCGGTGGTTTCCGTGAGGATCACCAGCACCACAATGGTCATCGAGATGATGGCGGCGGGCTGGAAGGTGGGCGGTCCGAACGCGAGGGGCTCGGGGAACGCGAAGATCGCGCCGTTCATGACCTGAGAGAAGTCGGCCATGCCGATAGCCAGTGCGAAGACCGTGCCCAGAACAATGCCCAACAGAATGGACAGCCGCGAGATGATCGCGCTGCCCACCTTGGACAGGAGCATGATGATCAGCAGCGTTGCGCCGGCCAGACACACGTTCTTGAAGATCGCGTTCTCATCCCCACCATTCGCGACGGCGGCTCCACCCATGGCCCACTGAGCGGACACGGGGAACAGGGACAGACCGATGGTCGTGATGACCACGCCGGTGACCACCGGCGGGAAGAATCTGATGATGCGCGCGAAGAACGGTGCAATCAGGAAGCCAATGGCCGCTGATGCCATCACCGCGCCGAAGACCGCCTGAATACCGCCGTCACCGTTGACGATCGCGGTCATGGTGGCCACACCGGCGAACGAGGTGCCCTGGACCAAGGGCAACTGGGAGCCGAAGAACTTGATGCCGAAGGACTGGAGCATGGTCGCCAGACCGCCAACGAAGAGACAGCAAGCGACCAGGAGCGCTTGCTCATTGGTGGACAGACCGGCTGCGCCACCCACGATCAACGGCGGAGCGATGATGCCGCCGTACATGGTCAGAACGTGCTGGAATCCGTAGCCTAAGCTCGGACCCGCGCCGAGGTACTCGTCCTCGGGCCGCTTGACCTCGGTCGTAGCGGTTTGTGACATTGGGAAGCCTTCCTAAGAATGAATGAGCTGGTGGGTCCCCGCCTCGGCCTCAAGAGGCGGGGACACATCGGCGGTAGAGCAGATGGCTTAGCAGAAGCCGGTGATGCCCATCCAGGCGTGCTCGTCCTCGGCAGCGCCCTTGCGCTGCACGGTGGCCTCGATCAGGCCGAAGGGACGGTCAGCCGCGTAGTGGGTCTCGTTGTTGTTGCCCAGATCGCAGAAGCTCAAGTCGTAGACGAAGTGGTG
>JAKDKI010000339.1 GCA_030453435.1 Kocuria sp. | reverse complement strand
GATCCCACCGTGCCAAACCGGTCCGCAGGGGATATCCTTGATAACACGTGATGATCATTTGGGTTTCGCGGTCATCTTCATCTCTACTCGCAGGAGGAATCGTGCCCCTTTCCGAGCACGAACAGCAACTTCTGGCGCAGCTTGAAAAGCAACTGCACCAAGAAGATCCGCGTTTCGCATCCACCATGCAGCCGGAACCCACCCGTGGGCGTGGTTCCAAGCGCAACGTGGTGCTGGGCGTGGTGATTGCCGTGGTCGGTCTGGGAATTGTCCTCGCCGGTGTGGCCACCAACCTGATCATCCTGGGCGTGCTGGGCTTCGTCGTCATGGGTGTGGGCGTGTACGTGGCCATCATCCCGGCCAAGGGTGAACCGGCTGGCTCCAGCCCCTCAGGGCCCAAGAAGAGCGGAAGCCCCAAGTCCTCGTCCAGCTTCTTGCAGAACCTTGAAGAGAAGTGGGATCAGCGCAACCAGGGCGGCGGCAAGTAGCTCCTCCACACTTCCCCCCACTTTCCTCCCCAGAACTAGTTTTTCGGCTCCTCGGTCAGCGACCGGGGAGTTTTTCTTTGCCCAAAACCGCACGAAAAGCGCGCGAAAGCCTGGAAACACGGGGGAGTGGAGGGGATGCGTTGACGGTGGAGGCAAGTGGAGTAAAGTGGAGGGCGGTAGAGGAACGAGGGTGCAGTAGGACCCCTGAATCAAGGCGGTGGAGATGTTTCTCGGAACATACTCACCGCGTCTCGATGAAAAGGCCCGGCTGATCCTCCCGGCCAAGTTTCGGGCTGAACTGGCGGATGGACTCGTACTGACTCGCGGGCAAGAACGTTGCCTGTACGTGTTCAGTGAAGAGGAATTCGCCCGGGTGCACGAGCAAATGCGCGCGGCACCGTTGTCGTCCAAACAGGCACGGGATTACATCCGAGTTTTTCTGTCCGGCGCCTCGGACGAAGTGCCGGACAAGCAAGGTCGCGTGACCATTCCTGCGGCACTGCGCAGTTACGCCGGGCTCGGTAAGGAGCTTGCCGTGATCGGCGCAGGTAGCCGCGCGGAGATCTGGGACGCGCAGGCATGGCAGCAGTACTTGGAGGAGAAGGAGGCAGCGTTCTCGGACACCGAAGAAGAGGTGATTCCCGGACTGTTCTGATTTCACCGCAGCTCACGCACACCGGATATGAGATCTCCAGCCGCCCACGTCACCGTCCTGACTCGACTTCCCCCGAGTCAGGCCGGATTCGAGAGGCGAGTGGCGGAGGGGGATCTGGTAGCCGGACCGCGGAGGACCACGTACCGTCAACCACGCGGGTGACAGCAACCAGGGCTGACCCCAGACAGATCAGGAGCCCGAATGCGAGACACACCAGCTGAGCAGCGCCACGTACCGGTGCTGCTCGATCGCTGTCTGGACCTCCTTGCTCCCGGTTTCCAAACCGACCACCCGGTGGTCCTGGACGCCACTCTGGGAATGGGCGGGCACAGTGAAGCCATGCTCAATCGCTTCCCGCAGCTCACGGTTGTCGGGATCGACAGGGACCCGCAGGCCCTCGAGCTCGCGGGAAAGCGGCTGGAACCGTTCGGGGAACGGTTCTTGAGCATTCACACCACGTACGACAACATTGCCGACGCCGCTGCGGTCGCCGGTGTGGGCACCGTGGACGGGGTGCTGTTCGATCTGGGTGTCTCTTCTCTCCAACTGGATGAACGAGAACGCGGGTTCGCGTATTCGTTCGACGCACCCCTGGACATGCGCATGGACTCTGAGTCCGAATTCACGGCGGAGACCGTGGTCAATGAGTACAGCGAAGATGAGTTGCGGGCAATATTGCGCAATTGGGGCGAGGAGCGATTCGCCCCGCGCATTGCTCGGGCGATCGTGGCAGCACGCGCGGTGAAGCCCCTCAAAACCACCGGCGAACTCGTGGACGTGGTGAAGTCTGCGGTGCCGATGAGTGTCCAGCACAAGAAGGGGCACCCCGCCAAGCAAACTTTTCAGGCGTTGCGTATTGAAGTTAACGAAGAGCTTGATGTTTTAACCCGTGCAATTCCTGCCGCCTTGGAAACTATTAGGGTCGGGGGGCGTGTCGTCGCCATGAGTTACCACTCACTAGAGGACAAAATCGTGAAGCAGGAATTTGCGCGTGGAGCGCGGTCCACGGCACCCAAGGGATTCCCTGTGGAACTGCCGGAACACCAGCCCACGCTCAAGATTCTGACTCGCGGAGCCGAGCGGCCCAGCGACGAGGAAACCGCAACCAACCCCCGAGCGGCCTCAGCTCGGTTGCGGGCTGTGGAGAAGATTCGCACCACCAGGAAGTCAGGGAGCACACGATGAGCAGCGCGGCTATGACACGACCGGCGCCGTCATCGACCCCCGAAGGGGAAGAATCCTCACAGCAACGGCGCACCCCGTTGTCGGTCGTTCCGCAGCGGGAGGTCCGGCGCAGCCGGGTCTCGACCGTGGTGATGTGTGCGATCGCTCTGGCAGCCGCACTGATGGGCATCCTGTTCCTCAACATTCAAATTTCCTCCGGTCAGTACCGCCTCACCGAGCTCACCATCCAGGAACGAGCACTGTCCCAGGAGAACGAGGCACTCACGCAGGACATCGAAGCCAATGCGGCGCCTCAGAACCTGGCTGCACGAGCCAATGACCTGGGAATGGTCCAGGCCAAGGACGTGGGAACCGTGACATTGAGCACGGGCGCCGTCACGGCGGCGTCGGGCGTAGCCGAGAAGGGTAACGCTCAGGAGATCCTGGTGCCCCCGGCCAAGATGAAGGGTTCCGAGGCAGCGGAGAACGCTCGCATCGCCGCCGAGGAGCGCGCTGAGAAGCGCGCCAAGGAAGAGGCCGAGAAGAAGGCCGCGGACCGTAAGGCGCAGCAGGAAGCCCAGGAGAAGGAGAACCTCAATGGAGGTTCCATCCCGGCTCCTGCACAGCGCGAGCCCGGCCAGTAAACTTTGCACTTCCGGCAACGGCGCCGGGATCACAGCCGCACCTTCGGAGGTAGCCCGCTACGCTGACTGCTAGGAATTGAGGATTCACCGTGTCATCACCCGCAACCGGAAGCGCGTCCTGGCGACCCCGCTGGACGCG
>JAKDKI010000057.1 GCA_030453435.1 Kocuria sp. | reverse complement strand
GCCCCAAAACAAAAAAAATTGCGGCCTTATTAACCCTCCGCGGGGGGGGGCGGGGCCGGGCACACCGCTGCGGTGCCGAAAGGAAGTTTCATGGGAGCGCAGATTCGGGTCTACCGACAGAAGATCTCATCCACCTCGTCAATGAAGAAGATCTTCAAGGCGATGGAGATGATCGCGACTTCGCGCATCAACAAATCCCGTCAGAGCCTCGAAGCGGCGTACCCGTACGCCAACGCGCTGACCCGTGCGGTCTCCCAGATCGCGTCTCAGCACAATATTTCCCACCCGTTGACCTCCACCGTGGATGACGTGCGTCGTTCCGCAGTGGTGATCTTCACGTCCGACCGCGGTTTGGCCGGCTCCTACTCATCCAACGTGCTCAAGCGCGCTGAGGGTTTGTTGGAGATGCTGAACTCGGAGGGCCGGGAAGTTCGGGTCTATCTGGTGGGTCGTAAAGCCAAGGCGTACTTCGATTTTCGTCGCCGCGATTACGACGAGTTCTGGACGGGCGATACCGACAACGCCAACCCCGAGCGTGCTGAGGAATTGACCGAGCGTCTGCTCGGCGACATCAGCGCGAGCTACGACGACGGTGGCGTGGACGAGATCCACCTGGTGTACACGGCTTTCAAGTCCATGGTGACGCAGGAGCCGCGCGTTCTTCGGTTGCTTCCCACCGAGGTGGTCGATGCCAACGACCTCGATGACGAAGTGGCCGAGGACTACGAGGATCTCGAGGAGACGAACAACAATTTCGAGTTCGAGCCGAACCCGGAGGAGTTCCTCAACGAGGTGCTGCCTCGTTACATCAAGTCTCGTATCTACTCGACCCTGTGCCACGCGGCCTCCAGTGAGCTGGCTTCCCGTCAGCGCGCCATGAAGGCCGCCGGTGACAACGCGGATGAACTCATCAAGAAGTACACCCGTTTGATGAACAACGCCCGCCAGGCCGAGATCACCACCGAGCTGACCGAAATCGTCAGTGGCGCCGAGGCCCTGTAACCAGGGTTCCGCCACTACCCACCGCCGAAATGAAGTGAGAGAAATGACTGCCACTATCAATGAACAGGCCGCACAGCCGGTCTCGGGGGGCGCGACCGGCCGTGTCGCCCGAGTGATCGGCCCCGTGGTCGACGTCGAGTTCCCTGAGAACCAGGTTCCCGCCGTCTACAACGCTTTGACCGCCGACTACGAGTTCAATGGCGAACCTCGCAAGATCACCTTCGAGGTAGCGCAGCACTTGGGCGACAACATGGTTCGCGCCATCTCCCTGCAGCAGACCGACGGTCTGGTGCGCGGTACCCAGGTGAAGGACTCCGGCGCCCCGATCTCCGTGCCCGTTGGTGACGTGGTCAAGGGCCACATCTTCAACGTGCTGGGTGACTCGCTGGACCTGCCCATCGAAGAGCTGGATGTCCAGGATCGCTGGCCCATCCACCGCAAGGCGCCGTCCTTCGCGGAGCTCGAGGGTTCCACCGAAATGATGGAAACCGGCATCAAGTCCATTGACCTTCTGACCCCCTACATCAAGGGCGGTAAGATCGGTCTGTTCGGCGGTGCCGGTGTGGGCAAGACCGTGCTGATCCAGGAAATGATCACCCGTGTTGCCCGTAACTTCGGTGGTACCTCCGTGTTCGCCGGTGTGGGCGAGCGTACCCGTGAGGGTAACGACCTGTGGGTCGAGATGGAAGAAGCCGGCGTGCTCAAGGACACCGCCTTGGTGTTCGGCCAGATGGATGAGCCGCCTGGAACTCGTTTGCGCGTGGCCCTGTCCGGCCTGACCATGGCGGAGTACTTCCGCGATGTTCAGAACCAGGACGTGCTGCTGTTCATCGACAACATCTTCCGCTTCACGCAGGCCGGCTCCGAGGTGTCGACCCTGCTGGGTCGTATCCCCTCCGCCGTGGGTTACCAGCCCACCCTGTCGGACGAGATGGGTGTGCTCCAGGAGCGCATTACCTCGACTCGCGGTCACTCGATTACGTCCATGCAGGCCATTTACGTGCCCGCGGATGACTACACCGACCCGGCTCCGGCCACCACCTTCGCGCACTTGGACGCCACCACCGAGCTGTCCCGTGAAATCGCGTCGCGTGGTCTGTACCCGGCTATCGACCCGCTGTCCTCGACCTCCCGCATCCTGGACCCGCAGTACGTGGGCCAGGCGCACTACGACGTGGCAACCCGCGTCAAGGGCATCCTGCAGGAGAACAAGGAACTCCAGGACATCATCGCGATCCTCGGTGTCGAAGAGCTCTCCGAAGAGCAGAAGGTCGTGGTCTCCCGCGCCCGTCGCATCGAGCAGTTCCTGTCCCAGAACACCTACACCGCCAAACAGTTCACCGGTGTCGAGGGCTCCACGGTTCCGCTCGCGGAAACCATTGAGGCCTTCGGCAAGATCTGCGACGGCGAGCTGGATCACGTTCCGGAACAGGCGTTCTACAACGTGGGTGGCCTGGACGATGTCATGCAGCGCTGGGACGAGATCAAGTCCCAGACCGGCGAGAAGTAATCATGGCTGAACTCATTGTCGAGGTTGTTGCCCTGGACCGTAAGATTTGGGCAGGTACCGCCAAGATGGTTCGTGTTCGCACCACGGAGGGTGACATTGGCATCCTCCCCGGACACGAGTCGGTTGCGGGTCTGCTCAGGCCGGGCAAGTTCGCCGTTGAGCGTGTGGACGGCGGTCGCCTGAGCGGTCACATTGACTCGGGATTCATCTCGGTCGACAGCAACCGCGTGACGGTTGTTGCGGACGAGGTTGATTTCGATGGACAGTCCGAGTCCGAGTAAGTAGTTCGTAGCTAGAACGCGCATCGTGGCCCCCGTACCTATTGGGTACGGGGGCTCGTGCAGTCTGAGAGCGTGGTGCTGACCGCGTGATCTGGAGGACCCCATGGAAGAGAAGATCGAGGTTCACGGACCCACCAAGGTGTCCGGGGTGCTCCCGGTATCGGGGGCCAAGAACAGTGTGCTCAAACTGATGGCGGCAACCCTGCTGGCAGCGGGGGAGTCGACCATCACCAACGTCCCTGAGATCCAGGACGTCACCATCATGGCGGAGCTGTTGCGTCGGTTGGGGTGCACGGTTCGTTACGACCCGGCGCAGCAGACCGTGGACATCGATGTTCCCGAGGTCCTGGGGCACCAGGCGGACTACGATCTGGTCCGCGCAATGCGCGCCTCCATATCCGTTCTGGGCCCGCTGGTGGCCCGCTGCCACCGCGCTGAGGTGGCATTGCCCGGTGGGGACGCGATCGGTTCACGCGGTCTGGACATGCACCGCGCCGGTCTTGAGGCCATGGGTGCTCAGTTGAGCATCGAGAAGGGTTTCCTGCGGGCCTCCGTGGCGGACAACCTGCACGGAACCACCTATCACCTGGACTACCCGTCGGTGGGGGCCACGGAGAACCTCATGATGGCCGCGGCTCTGGCGGACGGTGTCACGGTTCTGGAGAATGCCGCTCGTGAGCCCGAGATCGTGGACATCGGGCGCATGATGCAGGAAATGGGCGCTCACATCGATGGCTTGGGGACGAGCACCATCACCATAGAGGGTGCCCAAAAACTGCATCCCGTCACGCACCGCACCGTTCCGGACCGCATCGTGGCCGGGACGTGGGCGTTTGCGGCGGCAATCACTGGTGGGCGCGTGGAGATCGAGGGCGCTGAACCCGCCCACCTGACCATGGTCCTCGAGAAGCTGCGCGGTGCCGGTTGCACAATCGACACGTCCCAGGGACGGTTCACCGTGCAGGGGCCTGAGCGACCCGCGGCCATTAATGTCTCGACCTTGCCGTATCCGGGTTTCCCCACGGACCTCCAACCGTTCGTTGTGGCGTTGAACGCGGTGGCCGAGGGCTCCGGAATGGTCACGGAGAACGTCTTCGAGGCCCGCTGGGGTTTCACGGCGGAGCTGGAGCGCTTGGGAGCTCGAGTTCGGCTGGATGGTCATCACGCCCGGATCGACGGACTCCCCGCGCTTCAATTGTCCGGCGCACCGGTTGAGGCCAAGGACATCCGCGCGGGCGCGGCTCTGGCGATTGTGGGCATGGCTGCCACGGGTGTCACGGAGGTCTCAGGGGTGGAGCACATCGACCGCGGGTACGAGCATTTCGTGGAACGGCTTTCGAGCGCGGGCGCCAACGTGCAGCGGCGCATCGTGGGCGGCTTGTTCTGAGAATTGCCCTAGCGCGATTCAGATTTTGATCGGGGTGACGGGCCAGGCACACAATGCTGGTCCGTCACCCCGCATTCTCGCCGACTAGCCCGGTCGGTGGCCGACAAACACAAAACCCCGCATCCACCTGGATGCGGGGTTTCGTTCGGGGTGAAACTATCAGATGACAGTCACGCCGGTAGCCTGGGGGCCCTTCTGGCCCTGACCGATTTCGAACTCGACGCGCTGGTTCTCTTCGAGAGTGCGGAATCCACCGGTCTGGATTTCGCTGTAGTGAACGAAAACGTCACCCTCAGCGTCGTCCGGGGTAATGAAGCCGAAGCCCTTCTCTGCGTTGAACCACTTAACGGTGCCCTGAGCCATAATGGGGCGCTCCTTCTGGAGTAAATAAATGCGTGTACTTGTTTTTGTACACCTGAACAGGTACCGCGAGAAGGCTGTGGATGCGGCTCACTAGATGTTGCGCCACAGCGCCAGTCAGAACTTCACGCTCGCTACCATTCCTGCGAGCATGTAAAACATGAAGCGAAGAACGGTACTAGCTTCACACACCCGGAGACCAAGGTCAACAGCTATCAGTCTGCTGATGACAAATGTCGCCTGTCATTCACGGTTTGTTTGCCTACCCTCGGGTACCTATCGCCCCTAGAAGAGCCGCGATTGAGTGTCCACGTTGCCGCGCATCTCCTCGTAGTCCAAGGTCACACATTCAATACCGCGGTCGTGGGCCAGAGTGCGGGCTTGTGGTTTGATCTGTTGAGCTGCGAAGACACCGCGCACAGGCCGCAGCAGAGGATCGCGGTTGAGCAGTTCGAGATAGCGGGTGAGTTGTTCGACACCGTCGATGTCACCGCGGCGTTTGAGCTCCACTGCCACGCTGGCCCCGGAACCGTCACGAGCCAGGATGTCCACCGGACCGATGGCCGTGGGGTACTCGCGGCGCACCAAAGAGAAATCTTCTCCGAGCAGCGTGATTTGTTCGGCAAGCAATCGCTGTAGATCCGCTTCCACGCCGTCCTTGATCAGTCCGGGATCCACTCCCAGGTCGTGACCGATGTCCTCGTGGATCTCGTAGACGTCGATCAGCAGCCGGTCATCGGACTTCGCCGCTTGCACGATCCATGATTCTCGGACACCCTCCGCGATCTGCTCGGGGGTCGGCTCACCCACGTGCAGTTTGGCGGGCGGGCTCATCCAGTTCAGCGGTTTGTAGGAACCGCCGTCGGAATGCACCAGCACGGACCCGTCCGCCTTCAGCATGAGGAGGCGCCGGGCAAGGGGCAGAAGAGCATTGAGGCGGCCTTCGTACCGCACGGAACAGTCAGCTATTACCAATCGCACCGGGCAAGCCTATCGCTCCGATGGCGACGCCGCTCACCCGGGAGCATACGACGCCGCTCTCTCGCTCGGCGGGTTTCAGCACTGTGCATGGCTGGCCGGATCGAGGAACGAGACGAGACGGCGGTTCGAGCTAGTGAGCAATGCGGTGGGCTGCCGGCGGAACCAGGCCGAGCGGCGTCGTCGTCGGGGGAGCACTAGCGAGCGTCCTGGCGGGGGACGAAGACCTCGCGAACCAAGAGCAGACCGGCCGCGGCAGTGGGAATCGCGATCACAGCACCGAGGATTCCCCACAGGGCGCCACCGGCGGCCACGGCAATGACGGCCACTGCGCCGGGGACGGCCACAGCGCGCTTCATGATGCGGGGCGAGACGAAATACGCCTCGATCTGGAGGTACGCGAAGTAGCACAGGGCAAAGGGGAGCACGGTGTCCCAGCCGCCCAGAATGGCGAACAGTGTCATCAAGATCCCGGCAAGAACGCCGCCGACCAGGGGGATGAAAGCGAGTACGGCCACGAAGAGCACGAGCAAGGTGGCATAGGGGACGCCGGTGATGGTCATCAGGACAAAGGCCACGGAGGCGTTGATCAGGGCCACGCACGCCTGACCGACCACGTAGTTACCCACGCCGTTGATCATCTGGTCGCCCAACTTCTGGACGCGTGCGCGGCGGCTGGCCGGGGCCAGACGGTATCCCCACGCCTTGGCCATGGGCAGCGAAAACAGGAAGTACAGGGTCAGGGCCATCACGATGATCGTGCCCGTGACCGCGTTGATGACCACACCACCCACGCTCACGACCGAACCGAACATGCCACCCAGCAGATCCTGGTTGGTGGACAACTGCGTCTGCAAAGATCCAACGGTTTGTTCAAAGGTCGCGGCAATCTTGAACCGCTCGTCCAGGGCCTCGAAGAACGAGGAACCCATGAACTGATTGACCAGCTCCGGAATGGTGCCCATGAACTGTTGCGCCTGGTGCACCATGCGAGGAACTGCCAGCACGATGAAGGCGGTGATGGCCATGGCCAAAGCAATGATCACCGCGGTAACAGCTACGGGCCGTGGCAACCCGCGGGACTCGAGCCAGCGCACAATGGGATCCAGGCCCAACGCAATGAACGCAGCGGTAACCACCCAACCCGCCAAACTGCCCACGTTGGTCAGCACGTAGAACCCCAGCAAGGCAATACCCACGCCCAGGGTCAGGAAGAAGCCGGTCTGCACCGGGTGACCACCGGCGAAAAGACCCTTGTCCCACGGGGCACGGCGCGGCGCCGGTGTGGAACCGGGAATGGTCCCCGGCTCTGGTGGCACATCGAAACGATGGCGCGACGGACGGAATCTTTGGGCAGACTTTGCCGGCGGCAAGGGTGAGGTGGTCACGCCGGAAGCGTACAACGCACGCGCGCATTGGGGCACTTGCGGCGCGCGTGACGATAATGGCTGTAGTGCAGGATCGACGCGGCCGGTCATCGACCCCTTCTTGGTGTTGAGTCCGGGCGTGCGAGGACGAGGCTACGAAGGAGACCGAGTATGACTGAATTCCCTCAGCAATCAGGCCAGCAGCGACCGCAGGCACAACAGGGTCAGCCCGATGCGCAGGCACAGGCCGTGCCGGCGTCCGTGCGTGGTGCCGTGGATCTCGGCGCGATGCAATCCGGGGGAGCGGCAGGTAGCGGGGCAGCGTCGTCGACGGCGGATGGCGGCAATGCAAGCTACCGCGTGAGCATCACCGCGCAGGACTTCCAGAAATACGCCGAGCAATCGGCCACCGTGCCCGTGGTCGTGGCGTTGTACGCGCCGCAGAGCCCGGACTCCGAGGCCTTTGTCGAGACACTGGCCGGGCTGGTCGATAGCTACCAGGGACGTCTCCTGCTGGGCACCGTGGACGCTTCCAAGGAACAGCAGATCGCACAGGTGTTCCAGGCCCAGAGTGTGCCCACGGTGGTGGCCATGCTCGGTGGACAGGCCGTTCCGTTGGTGAACTCGACCGTACCGGCGGAGCAGATGCGTCAGCTCCTGGACGAGTTGCTCACCCTGGCGGCCCAGAACGGGGTGACCGGCACGGCCGAACCCACCGCGCCGGCGGCGCCCAAGGAACTGCCCCCGCTGCACCAGGAGGCACTCGAGAAACTCGAGGCCGGTGACTTGGACGGCGCTGAGGCCAGCTACAACAAGGCGCTCGCGGAAAACCCGGGAGACAAGGACGCGAAGCTTGCTCTCACCCAGGTGCGCCTGCTCCAGCGCGTCAACGCAATGGATGCGAACGCCGTGCGCCAGGCGGCCGCGGACGATCCGCAGAACATTCAGGCGGCACTCGACGTGGCGGATCTGGACGTCTCCGGTGGCCACGTGGAGGACGCGTTCCGGCGCCTGCTTCAGCTGGTGCGGACCACTTTCGGAGACGACAAGGACACCGTGCGCGAGCGCCTGGTGGAACTCTTTGACGTGGTCGGTTCGGAGGATCCGCGGGTCACGGCTGCGCGCGGTCAGCTGATGCGAGCGTTGTTCTAAATTCCGCCTGAACAGCCTGACCGTCAACCGGGGGTGTTGACCAGAGCGGGGCCTGTACTTCGGTACCGGCCCCGCTCTCTACTTCTTGTGTGTGACGCTCAATCAGGCCAGGGGATGACATGGCACGCCGTGAAATCACACCGGCGGGGGATGTGTGTCACACGTGCAGTTCATAGGCTGAGGACATGAGCATCCACGCGCACAGTTCCAGGCCCGCGGAGCGACCTCCGCAATCACCGACTTCCCACCCAGCGCTCATGATCCAGGACCTGACCAAGGTGTACGGCCACCCCGGCCCCGGGACACGACCGGCCGCGGATCGGGTCAACCTCCACATTCCTCGCGGCTCTTTCTACGGGTTGGTGGGACGCAACGGTGCGGGCAAGACCACCACATTGTCCATGGCAACGGGGCTCTTGCGGCCCACCGCAGGCAAGGTGTGGATCGGTGGCGGCAGCCAGGACCAGCCGGTGGACGTCTGGGCGGACTCCGTGGCAGCGAAGCGGCGCATGGGTGTGCTGCCGGACGGAACTCACCTGTTCGACCGGCTGACCGGGCGACAGCTGGTGACCTACTCGGGCTTGCTGCGCGGTATGGACCGCGAACTGGTCAAGGATCGCACCGAAGACCTCATCCAGGCGATGGACCTCCAGGACGCTGCGGGCAAACAGGTCCAGGACTACTCGGCCGGTATGACCAAGAAGATCGCGCTCGCGGCGGCCATGATTCACGCACCGGCATTGCTCGTGCTGGACGAACCCTTCGAATCGGTGGACCCGGTCTCCGCCGCCAATATCCGCGCCATCCTACATCAGTACACGCAGGCCGGCGGCACCGTGGTGGTCTCGAGTCACGTGATGGACCTGGTCCAGCGCATGTGCGATCACGTGGCGGTCATGGACAACGGCCGCGTGCTGGCGCAGGGCACAGTCGACCAGGTACGCGGAGACATGTCCCTCGAGGATCGCTTCGTCGATCTCGTGGGCGGCCGCACGGACGCGGGGGAGGGTTTGTCTTGGCTTCGACCCGAGTGAATTCACCAGAGACCACCGAGAACTCCGGCGCACCCTGGGCGGAGCCGTCGTCGCAGAGTACGGTCCAAGTGGCCCCCGAATCATTGCGGCCCACCGGGCCGTCGGGGCCGTCCACTCACGCTCGACCCGTAGGAGCGCTGACCGAGGGCCTCCGCATGGCGGCGCTGAAATGGCACCTCCTGATCAACACGCTGACTCGCAGCACGTGGATTCTCGTGGGAACTATCTTCGGTGCCCTGTACACGCTGTTCATTGTGGGCTCGTTCGGTACCGGGCTCTTCATGGTGGGCAACGAGTCCCTGGAGGTCGTCCGGACGGTCGCCGTTTTCTTCGGCACACTTCTGCTCTTGGGCTGGTGGGTCGTTCCGGTCGTGAGTTCCAAGGCAGATTCCAGCCTGGACCCGTCACGACTGGCACTGTTCCCCATGCGCATCGCCGGGATTCAGATCGGCCAGATCCTGGGCGCCGTGATCGGCATCCCGGGTGTGGCGTCCATCCTGATCACCATCGCGTGGGTTACCTCGTGGCGTGCGTCGGGGATCGCCCTGATCTTTGCCATTCCGTGTGCACTTCTGGGACTGCTGCTCGCGTTCACCGGATCCCGAGCCGTCACGGCACTGTCCGCCAACTTCAACAAGCAGCGCCGGGCCGGGGAAATTATCTCGATCGTCCTGCTGGGTCTTGTCGTGCTGCTGGGTCCGCTGATCGCCATGATCGGACAGGGCATCGAGCGTGTGTGGGAGCAGCTGCCCACCTGGGCCGAATATCTCGCGTGGTCACCCTTGGGTGCGGTGTGGACCATCCCCGCCGACGTCGCTGAGGGCCAGTGGGTCGCCGCGCTCGCGCGATTGGCCATCGGCCTCGCCACGCTGGTTGTGCTCGTGGTCGTGTGGCGCGCCGCCTTGCGCCGCGCACTGTCTGATGCCACCGCCGACGCCGCTCGGTCCAGTTCCAAGTCCGTGTCCGGTGTGGGTCTCTTCGGCCGATTGCCCGCGACCGGATGGGGCGCCGTGATGGCTCGTTGCTTGACCTACTGGTTCAAGGACCCTCGAT
>JAKDKI010000338.1 GCA_030453435.1 Kocuria sp. | reverse complement strand
GTCGTGTCCTTCACGGCCGTGTGCTTCGTCCGCAAGTCGGACCAGGGCCGCGACCTGCACATCGAGGAAGTGCACGAGGAATTCATTGCCAAGCACCCGGGCGAAGAAGTTCCCCCGGTACTGCCCGAAGACATGGACAGCAATGCCCCGCAGCACCGCCGGTAAAGCTCCGCGCAGTGCATGCAACTGAATCACAGATGTGGCCGGATCCTTCGCGGGTCCGGCCACATCGCATTCGCAGGTCATTCAGCTCCAACCCTCAACATGGAGCCGAACGCACTGGAGCCGAAAAAGTCCGAATCTCGCAATCCCGACCGATCGTATTGACGTAGCTCACAAAATCGTGGAATCTTTAGATGAACGATCGGTCAGTTATTGCCCCTGCGAAGGAGACAGCATGTCCACGATGCCGCAAGCTTTTCTAGTCGGAGGGGCCCGAACCCCCGTAGGTCGTTACGGCGGGGCACTGTCCTCCGTTCGCCCTGACGACATGGCCGCCCTCTGCATCAAGTCCGTGGTTGAAGCCGCCGGCATTGATCCCGCAGACGTTGACGAGGTCATCCTCGGCAACGCCAACGGCGCCGGCGAAGAAAATCGCAACGTGGCCCGCATGGCCTGGCTGCTGGCCGGTTTCCCGGACACCGTCCCCGGCATCACCGTGAACCGCTTGTGCGCCTCCGGCATGTCCGCGATCACCATCGCTTCCCAGATGATCAAGTCCGGCGCCGCGGATATCGTGGTCGCCGGCGGCGTGGAGTCCATGTCCCGCGCTCCGTGGGTCGTCGAGAAGCCGAAGACCGCGTTCGCCAAGCCCGGCGAAGCCTTCGATACTTCCATCGGCTGGCGCTTCGTGAACGAGAAGTTCGAGGACGGCCCACTGTCCCGCGACGGCAAGGCCACCTACTCCATGCCGGAGACGGCGGAGGAAGTTGCCCGCTTGGACAACATCTCCCGCGAGGACTGTGACGAGTTCGCCGCTGAATCCCATGCAAAGGCCATCGCCGCTATCGAGGCCGGTCATTTCAAGGACGAGATCGTCCCGGTCGAGGTCAAGGGCCGCAAGGGCGCCGTGACCGTGGTCGACACCGACGAGGGCCCCCGTCCCGGCTCCACCCCGGACGTTTTGGCCAAGCTGCGCCCCGTGGTCAAGGGTGGTTCCGTGGTCACCGCCGGTAACGCCTCTTCCCTCAACGACGGCGCTTCCGCCATTATCGTGGCGTCCGAGAGCGCCATCGAGAAGTACGGTTTGAAGGCTCGCGCCCGCGTGATCGACGGCGCTTCCGCCGGTCTCGCTCCCGAGATCATGGGGCTGGGCCCGGTTCCGGCGACCGAAAAGGTTCTCAAGCGCGCTGGCTGGTCCGTGGACGACCTCGGTGCCGCGGAGATCAATGAAGCGTTCGCCAGCCAGTCCCTGGCCTCGATCCGCCGCCTGGGCCTGAACCCGGACATCGTCAACCGCGACGGCGGTGCCATCGCACTGGGCCACCCGCTGGGTTCTTCCGGCTCCCGCATTGTGATCACCCTGCTGGGTCGCATGGAACGCGAGAACGCGGACAAGGGCTTGGCCACCATGTGCATCGGTGTCGGCCAGGGTGCCGCCATGCTCGTGGAGAAGGTGTGATGCCCGCATGAGCGAACAAGCGACGTCGTCGAACGGCGAGGACCAGGGCCTACAGGGTGACTTCACCGCCTTGCGGCTGGAGGAAACCGAGGATCGCCTGCACGTGATCCTGGACCGCCCCGGTGTGCGCAATGCGATTGACCAGACCATGGTCGACGAGCTGCACACCGTGTGCGGTTACCTGGAACGCAACCCGAAGATCATGATCCTGTCCGGCACGGAAGTGAACGGGAAGGGGATTTTCGCCTCGGGTGCGGATATTGCGCAACTGCGCGAGCGGCGTCGTGAGGACGCGCTGCGCGGGGTGAATTCGCAGATTTTCGACCGGATCGCCAAGCTGCCCATGCCTGTGATTGCGGCACTG
The DNA here is from genome assembly GCA_030453435.1 of Kocuria sp. Lineage (GTDB taxonomy): Bacteria > Actinomycetota > Actinomycetes > Actinomycetales > Micrococcaceae > Kocuria > Kocuria atrinae. Next base: position 1,123 of record JAKDKI010000338.1, on the reverse strand, counting down.
GACGGCTACGCGCTGGGTGGCGGCGCGGAACTCGCGTGGGCCGCAGATTTCCGCCTGGGCACCCCGTACGTGAAGATCGGTCAACCGGAAACGGGCCTGGGCATCATCGCCGCGGCAGGCGCGCTGTGGCGCATCAAGGAACTCGCGGGCGAGCCGGTGGCCAAGGAGATCGTGCTGGCCGGACGCATTCTCAACGCTGAAGAAGCGTTGGCCGCGCACCTCATCACGGAAATCCATGAACCGGACGAGCTGGTGAACGCTGCGCACGCCCTGGCCGACCGCATCGGCAAGCAGGACCCGCTGGCCGTGCGCGTGTCCAAGCGCGTGTTCCACATGCCGCGCGAATCCCATCCTCACGTGGATGAACTCGCGCAGGCGATCCTGTTCGAATCACAAGCCAAGTTTGACCGGATGCAGGCGTTCCTGGACCGGAAGAAGGAGAACAAGAAATGAGCGAAGAGACCAAGGGCACCGTTCCCGCCAAGGTCGGCGTGCTGGGCGGTGGCCGCATGGGTGCGGGCATCGCGCACGCGTTCCTGATCTCCGGCGCCAAGGTCACGGTGGTTGAGGCCAATCCTCAGGCCGCCCAGGGCGCCAAGGAGCGAGTTGAGTCGGACCTGGCCAAGTCCCTCGAGCGCGGCAAGATCGACGGCAACCTCGACGCGTGGGCCGAGAACTTCACGGTCAGCCTGGACCACGCGGATTTTTCCGAGTGCGAGTTGGTCATCGAGGCCGTTCCCGAAATCTGGGACCTCAAGGTTTCCTCGCTGCAGCAGGTCGAGGCGAACCTGTCCGAGAGCGCATGGTTGGCCACCAACACGTCCTCGCTGTCCGTGGACGGGCTGGCCGCCGAGCTCAAGCGCCCCGAGCGCTTCTGCGGTCTGCACTTCTTCAACCCGGTCCCGGCCTCCAAGCTCGTGGAGATCGTGATCGGCCAGCAGACCAGCGATGAACTGCAGAAGCTCACCCTCGAGTGGGTCGCCGGTATCGGCAAGACGCCGGTGACTGTGAACGACGCCCCCGGTTTCGCCTCGTCCCGTCTGGGCGTCGCGCTGGGCCTTGAGGCCATCCGCATGGTCGAAGAAGGCGTGGCCTCCGCCGAGGACATCGACAACGCCATGGT
>JAKDKI010000337.1 GCA_030453435.1 Kocuria sp. | reverse complement strand
ACGACGACGCCGCTCGGCCCAGAATTTGCCGCCGGTTCACCCTCGATTCGCGTCAGGGGTTCGAGTTCCGCTATGCTGAGTGCCGCACGTTGCCCACGCGTTGGGGAATGTGCACGCCTGGAGGATTCGCCTAGCGGCCTATGGCGCACGCCTGGAACGCGTGTTGGGTTAACGCCCTCGGGGGTTCAAATCCCCCATCCTCCGCGTTGTGAAATAGCCCCTGACCAGTGGAAACACGGGCCAGGGGCTATTTTCATGTCCGGGGCGCTCCATTGATTGTCGTCAGCTCCAAGCCCACCGGTGCGAGGGACTGCATTCTGATCGGCGTTACGACCAAAACCGTCCGGGCCCTGCAACTTGATCGACGTTGAAACCAAGGATCGCTGGAATCCTGGCCCTACCGTCGATCAGAATGCACCGACCCCTTGGGCCGCCTCGCGCCGCTACCGGCGGGGCATCAGTGCTTCCGACGCGTGGCGATAGCGATCACGATTCCCAGGCCCACGACCACCAGGAGCCCCAGGACCACTGCGGCACCGATGGCAACCGGGGTACTCAGCCCGAAGATCTCGTCTGACTCCGTGGCCTGAGCGTTCTCGGCGCCCTCTGCGTTGTCTCCACTATTCGCACCGTCTGAACCGGAGTTCTCCGCATCATCTGACTGGTAATCGTCGGTTGATGCCGAGGGGCCCACGAGCGGAGCGATCGGTTCATCCGAGGGTTCGGGACCGTCGTTCGTGGGGGCGCTCCACTCTGGTCCATCAATGACGTCACCTTCGCGGAGGACCGTCAGCTCGTACTCCTCCTCGACGCTGGCCTTGCCGTTGTCTTCGCCGCCGTCCAGGGTCACCATGACGAACCAGTCGCCGATGTACGCTGCGTCCTTCTGGAAGGCCATGCTGCTACCCGTTCCGACCCCGTCGGAGTTGCTGTAGATCGGCCAGTAGGCGTTCAGGTTCTCCGCAGAGACTTCCGCGTCGTCCTTCAAGGAGGTGCTCATCTCCACCCCCGCCTTTCCGCGCAGCGGATTGGCGACCTCAAGCTTGGCGGATCGGCGTTCATCGGCATTTCTGGCGTTGAAGACAGCCTTGGCCACGGGGCGCTGACCCCAGTCCATGGGCATCTTGTAGATGCGCGTCTCACCGGGCACGAGCGAGCCGCTGTATGTTCCCGGCTCAATGTCGGTGGCACTGGAGTAAGACGTGCCACCGGCCAGATCGGTCACGGGGTAGTCGTCGCCCAGCTCGGGTACGTCGTCCTTCTCTGAGCCGTAGGGGTGGTTGTCTTCCGGGCCGATCTGATCCTCGGGAGCGATCGGCTCCAGCCCAATGACGAGCTCAACGGGCAGCTTGTCCTCGTAGGCGCTGCCCGTGCGCTTTACCTCGAGGTTCCAATCCGAAGGATTGCAGGACTCCTTGGGTGTCACACGAAGAACGGAAGCGGACGGAGCCTCGCGGCCGAGGGTTGTGGACTCCCAATCGGAACTTCCGGTCTGGTTACAGGACGCGTTTTCGGCTTCGACATCGACGGAGAAGTTGTCTCGCACCCCACCCGGGCGATGCACGAGTTCCTCCATGGAAGGATCTACCACGGTTGCGGAGACATGGGCGCGATATCCCTCGGGGATGTTCAATTTGAACCAGCCTGCGGTGCCCTCCTTGCTGGTCACGGTGGGGCCGGACATCTGCGTTTGGTAGTTACCCTCCCCCAGGTACTTTCCGGAATCGCGGTCCTTGCCCAGCGTAATTTCGGTGCCGCCCGCCTCGTAGGCCTGGCCCACTCGCTGCGCCAGGGCCGAGAGGGTGGTGCCCAACTCATTGCTGTTATCCGCCGAAGAATAAGTGCCACCGGTTGCCTCGGCGATGCATTCCAGCTCGCTCTGGGCGTCGTCGTTGACCTTGAAACCCACGGTGTGAACGGCCAAGTCCACGCCGTCGGCGCCCAAGTCTTCGGCGACGTCGCAGACTTCCGGCGGCGCGCACGTATCGATTCCGTCCGAGACCAGAACGATCGAGCGAGGACCCTCATTGCCCAACTCTTCGGCAGCCTTTTTAAGGGAGTTGCCAATGGGCGTGTAACCCGTAGCTTCCAGGTCGTCGATCTCTTGAGAGATGGTGTCTCTGTCCAGCGGACCCACAGAGCGCAAAACGTTGATGTCCTGGCAGCCGCGCTGGTAGTTGTCCGGATCGTCGTCACTGATTTCGGAACCGTAGGCGATCAGGCCCAGCTCGACATCGTCATCGAGGTCCTCAAGCATTCCGCTGGCGGCCTTCTTGGCAGCATCCATCCGGTTGCCGCCATCGACGTCCGATTCCGCCATAGACCCGGACGCGTCCAGGACGAGCGCGATTTTTGGAGGTACCCACCCGTCGTCGTTCGGTGGAGAGGGCAACTGGGTTTGGGATTGTGCCGGCGCAGTGAGCGCCAAGGCCAAAATCGACGTCGTAACGGCAGTGAAGTAACGGCGAAGCATGGAAGTCTCCTGCGCGGGCGAAAGCGTATCAATCGCAAACTACCCCACTTATGTGATGCAGGAAACAAATGTTTCTTGGGGTGGTTCGTGCCGCCCCGCGCTTACGCAGGAAACTTTCAATGGCCGTGCAGCCTCGGAATTACCGCTTCTTGGGTGTGAAGGACGTGGTGCCCTTCCAGGTGGTTTTACCCTGCTTGGCGGAGACCTCCACGACCACCTTGCGCCCGGGGGTTGCGCGGGCAATGGGGTAGTTGATCGACGCAGTGCCCTTGGTGGAGGCCGTTGCGGTCTTGGTGTTCGTGGTGGTCTTGTACTTGGCCTTGGTGGTGATCTTGGAGCGGGCGCCCACCTTGGACACCTTCACGTAGGTGTTGGTGTACTGGCGCGGCTGAGTCACGGACATAGTCGCCTTGCACGGTTTGACCACCGCGGCTTCAGCGGGAGCGGCGCCCACGGCAACGGTGCCGGAAGCCAAGAACAAAGCGATGAGTCCGGTCGTCACGGAACGGCGGAAGGATGATGCGGCATTCATGCGCGGATCCTTTGTTACGGGCGATAACTCTCCGAACTTGGAACCAGTACTCCGCGTCAGGACGGCCCAGCCAGGCCGTGAGTCCCTCGCCGATCAGGGGGATGC
>JAKDKI010000336.1 GCA_030453435.1 Kocuria sp. | reverse complement strand
AAGCTCTGGCTGGCCGGACGGCAACCCTCTCCCGTAGCGGGGTGCCCCAGATGACCATCCGGCCGCGGTTAACGTAGCTCCCGGCAAGTGCGGTTTCCCGAATCAACTAGCACGAGCCTTGCAACTGCGGTGTGTCCTCGGACGTACCGCTTTCAGTTGTTAATCGCCCAGAACATTTCACACCTCGGAAAGGCACATCGTGCGATCTCACCGTTTGATCCCCCTTGCGCTGGCCACCACCATCGGCCTCACCCTGACCGCGTGCGGCGGCGGAGACTCAGAATCCTCCGATCCCGCTGCTGACGGCACCATCACCATCGGAATTGTCGGCTCGGAGCCCGCACATGATGCGCTCAAGGAAGTTGCTGCCGAGAACGACATCACCGTGGAGTACGTTGATTTCAGCGACTACAACCAGCCGAACCCCGCGACCAAGAGCGGTGATGTGGACATGAACTGGTTCCAGCACACGGCGTACCTGGCTGACTACAACAACAACTCCGGTGACACGATTACCCCGGTGGGATCCACCGCGATCTACCCGTTGGGAATGTACTCCAGCAAGTACGACTCCGTGGACCAGCTCAAGGAAGGCGACGAGGTCGCCATTCCAAACGACTCGATTAACTTGGGTCGCGCGCTGAACCTGCTTAAGCAGGAGGGCCTGGTCGAGTTCACCAAGGACACGATTGCCCCGACCGAAGGCGACATCGACACCGAGAAGTCCAAGGTTTCCGTTCGCCCCGTGTCTGCCGAGCAGACGGTTCTGTCGATGGATTCCGTGGCCGCCTCAGTGGTGAACAACGACTTCCTGGGCCGCGCGGACATTGACCCGAACTCCGCCCTCGCCACGGATGACCCGGAGACGGACAGCGCAAGGGTCTTCAACAACCTGTTCGCCGCCACCGAGGCCAATGCGGACAACGAGACGCTCAAGCAGGTTGCAAGCTTCTATTACGATCCCAAGGTCTTGGAGGCGGAGGACGAGGAGAGCAAGGGCACGGCCGTTCCGACCGAGGTGGACCAGCAGGAACTCAAGGACCTCTTGAAGCGGTACCAGGAAGACCTGAAGGAACAGACCCAGTGACCGAAGTATCCAGTGAGCGCACCCTGGTGCGCTTCCGGGATGTCAGCAAGGTCTACACGGGCGGATCCAAGCGCGCACCGCGAGTGGTCAACGCCGTGGATAACGTCACCCTGGACATCACCAAGGGCGAGATCTTTGCCGTGATCGGGTACTCCGGTGCCGGCAAGTCCACGCTTGTGCGTCTGATCAACGGCCTGGAGCCCATCAGCTCAGGTTCCTTGGAAGTCGCGGGCAACCGGGTGGACGGCAAGTCCGAAACCCAGTTGGCACCGATCCGTCGCAAGATCGGCATGATCTTCCAGCAGTTCAACCTGTTCAACTCCCGCACCGTGGCCGGGAACATCGAATACCCGCTCAAGCGCGCCGGCTGGAAGCCGGAGGAACGCAAGCAACGGGTTACCGAGCTTCTGGATTTTGTGGGGCTGACGGAGCGGGCCAAGAACTATCCGGAGCAGTTGTCCGGCGGTCAGAAACAGCGCGTGGGTATTGCTCGCGCGCTGGCTTCCAACCCGGAATTGCTGCTCGCGGACGAATCGACCTCGGCATTGGACCCGGAGACGACCCAGGAAGTCCTCGGACTGCTCAAGCGAGTGAACCGTGAACTGGGGATCACCATCGTGCTGATCACTCACGAGATGGATGTGGTGCGTTCCATCGCGGACCGGGTGGCTGTCATGGACACCGGTCGTGTGGTGGAGATGGGAACTACCTCTGACGTGTTTGCCTACCCGCAGGCCGAAACCACCCGGAAGTTCGTGTCTTCAGTGATGCGCACCGTGCCCCGCGAGGACGAGATGGCCAAGCTGCGTGAGGAACACCCGGGTCGCCTGATCCTGGTGGACGTCACGGACCAGAACCGCATCGGCTCGGTGCTCTCGGACTGCGCTCGAGACGGGGTGACCTTCGAGATCGCCTTTGGCGGCATTTCCATGCTGCAATCGCGTTCCTTCGGCACCCTCACGCTGTCGTTGAACGGCCCGGACGCTGCTGTGGAGAACACCATTGTCAGACTCCGTGAAATCACCAAGGTAGAGGAGGTGGCCCGCTGATGGATTGGTCAGTTCTAGGACCCCAATTGCTCTCGGCCACCGGCGAGACGCTCTACATGGTGGCTGTCACCTTGGTGTTGGCCGGTCTGATCGGCCTGGTGGTCGGCGTGGGTCTCTACGTCACCCGCCGGGGCAACATCTTGGAGAACACCGCGGTCTTCACCGCGCTGAACCTGTTGGTGAACTTCATCCGCCCCATCCCGTTCATCATTCTGCTGGCCGCACTGGGCCAAGCCACAGAGGCCGTTGTGGGCACACGATTGGGTCCCAACGCCGCGATCTTCGCCATGACCATTGGCGCAACGTTCGCGGTAGCGCGCATCGTGGAGCAGAACTTGATGAGCGTGGACCCCGGCGTGGTTGAAGCGGCCCGTTCCATGGGTGTCTCTCGGTTCAGGATCATCACCACGGTCATCCTGCCCGAGGCCCTGGGTCCGTTGGTGCTCGGCTACACCTTCTTGGTCATCGGCATCACGGACATGTCGGCCATGGCCGGTGCCATCGGTGCCGGTGGTTTGGGCGACTTCGCATTGCGTCTGGGTTACCAGCGTTTCAATGATGAGGTCACCTGGGCCGCTGTGATTGTGATCATCATCCTGGTGCAGGTGGTTCAGTTCTTCGGCAACTGGTTGGCGCGCAAGATCATGCGTCGCTAGCGGAGGAAACCGTTACGAACCCCGCCCCGGACCTTCCCACGGAAGGCCCGGGGCGGCGTCGTTGGGGCGTTCGTTTGCTCACGTCCGGCTGCAGGCTCTCGACAAGGTGGCACAATGGAAGGTGAATAAATCGGGGAGTGCGCTTGAGTGCCCCCGGCCAACAAGCTTCTGGAGGCAATTCGTGAGTTCGGTCAGTCTCGGTATGCCCGCTGCACCCCAGCCGGTCCTTTCACCTCGACGGAAGACCCGTCAGATCCAGGTGGGGTCCGTGGGTGTCGGATCGGATTTCCCGGTCAGCGTGCAGTCGATGACCACCACGCCCACCAC
>JAKDKI010000335.1 GCA_030453435.1 Kocuria sp. | reverse complement strand
GACGGTCACGGACTTGGCGAGGTTACGCGGCTGGTCCACGTCGTAGCCCTTGGCCGTGGAAAGCTCCGCAGCGAAAATCTGCAACGGCACGGTGGCCAGCAACGGCTGGAGCAGCGTGGGTGCCTCGGGCACGTAGAAGATGTGATTGGCGAAGTCCTTGACGGCCTCGTCACCTTCTTCCGCAATCACGATCGTCACGGCACCGCGAGCGCGGATCTCCTGAATGTTGGAGACCACCTTGGCGTGCAGCGAATCGCGGCCCTTGGGAGAGGGAACGATCACGAACACGGGCTGGCCCTCATCGATCAGAGCGATGGGGCCGTGCTTGAGTTCACCGGCGGCAAAGCCCTCGGCGTGAATGTACGCAATCTCCTTGAGCTTGAGCGCACCCTCCATGGCCACGGGGAATCCCACGTGACGGCCCAGGAACAGCACGGACGACGCGTCCTTCATGGCCTGTGCCAGATCCTTGACGTCGCCCTCGATCTCGTCGAGCACACGCTGGATCTTGGCGGGCATGGCCTCCAGCTCGGTGAGCATGGTGGCGATCTCGTCCTTGAACTTGTTGCCGCGCAGCTGTGCCAGGTACAGCCCTAACAAGTAGGCCGCGGTGATCTGCGCAAGGAACGCCTTGGTGGAGGCCACTGCGATCTCGGGACCGGCGTGCGTGTAGAGCACGGCGTCCGCTTCGCGGGGAATCGTGGAACCGTTGGTGTTGCAAATGGCAACCACCTTGGCGCCCTGTTCCTGCGCGTGCCGCACGGCCATGAGGGTATCCATGGTCTCTCCGGACTGGGACACGGCCACGACCAGGGTCTTCTCATTGACAATGGGGTCGCGGTAACGGAACTCGTGGGCCAATTCCACTTCGGTGGGAATCCGGCACCAGTGCTCAATGGCGTAACGAGCGACCTGACCGGCGTAGGACGCCGTGCCGCAGGCGATCACCACGATCTTGTCGATCGAGCGCAGAACGGTTTCGTCAATCTTGATTTCGTCCAGGGTCAAGCGACCGGACTCGTCCAGGCGGCCCAACAGGGTCTGCTCCACGGCGGAAGGCTGATCGTGGATCTCCTTCTCCATGAAGGACGGGTAGCCGTCCTTCTCCGCTGCGGCGGCATCCCATTTGATGTCAAAGGGCTTACCCTCCGCCGGGTTGCCGTTGAAGTCCACGATCTTGTAGTCATCGGCGGTGATGGTGACGATTTGGTCCTGCCCCATCTCCACAGCCTTCTTGGTGTAGTCGATGAAACCGGAGACGTCAGAGCCCAGGAAGTTCTCGCCCTCGCCCAGGCCGATGACCAACGGGGAGTTACGGCGGGATGCCACCACGCGGTCCGGGTGATCGGCATGCACAGCCAGCAGGGTGAACGCGCCTTCCAGACGACGGCTCGTGTCCTGCATGGCCACGGTCAGGTCCTTGGAGTCGGCGGGCTGCGCGTTGTAGGTGCGAGCCAACAGCACCGCGGCGACCTCGGTGTCGGTCTCGGACACGAAAGTCTCGCCCTCGGCGGCCAGCTCACGCTTGATTTCATTGAAGTTCTCGATGATGCCGTTGTGGATCATGGCGAGCTTGCCGCCGTCCACCACGTGCGGGTGCGCGTTGACGTCCGACGGTCCACCGTGGGTGGCCCACCGGGTATGACCGATGCCGATCTGGGAATCCGGCAGCGGATCGGCCTCCAGCTCGGCGAGAAGGTTGGTCAGCTTGCCTGCCTTCTTGCGGTAATCCACTTTGCCGTCCGCGATGACAGCGACGCCGGCGGAGTCATATCCACGGTATTCGAGGCGACGCAAACCCTCGAGAATCACGTCCAACGCGTTGTGTCCACCGGCTTTGACGTCCGGGGATCCTACATAGCCCACAATTCCACACATGCGGAGAACTCTACCGGAAACCACCCGCGTCACTGCTGTTATCCGCCACATCACCGGCCCTAGACTGGTCTGAACATGAGCACACAGTCACTGACTCATCGCGCATCCCCGTTTGTAGAGCTGGACCGGCAGACGTGGTCGCGCTTGTCGCACGAAATAGACGTGCCCCTTACCGCGCAGGAAATCGAGAACCTGCGCGGTCTTGGTGACCGCCTGGATGTGGATGAGGTGCGTGAGGTCTACCTCCCCCTTTCCCGTTTGCTCACGCTCTATGACGCCTCCGCGAATCACCTCAACTCGGAGACCAACGCCTTCCTGGGTGAGGATCACGCACGAACCCCTTTCGTCATTGGCATCGCGGGTTCCGTGGCGGCCGGTAAATCGACGACTGCGCGCTTGTTGCGTGAAATGCTCTCGCGCTGGCCGTCCACCCCCAACGTCCAATTGGTTACCACGGACGGGTTCCTCTACCCGAATGCGGAGCTGGTCCGTCGCGGGCTCATGGATCGCAAGGGGTTCCCGGAGTCCTACGATCGCCGTGCGCTGTTGCGTTTCATGTCCGAGATCAAATCCGGCGCACCCGAGGTGCGGGCGCCCAAATACTCACACACCACCTACGACATCCTCCCGGACGAGGAGATCGTGGTGACCAAACCCGACGTCGTGATCGTGGAAGGCCTGAACGTGCTCGCGCCCGCCAAGCTGAGCCCGGGAAACCGTGCGGCCTTGGCACTGAGCGACTTCTTCGACTTCAGTATTTACGTGGACGCACGCACCAGTGACATCGAGCACTGGTACGTTGAGCGATTCCAGGCGTTGCGCAGCTCAGCGTTCGCGAATCCTCAGTCCTACTTCCACCGCTACGCCAACCTCACGGACGCCGAGGCCGTAGAAGTGGCCACGGATATTTGGCGACGCATCAACGAACCCAACTTGGAACAGAATGTTCGCCCTACCCGGGGACGGGCGCGACTCATACTTTCCAAGGACCAAGATCACAAGACCAGACGCGTGCTACTTCGAAAGAATTGATACCTTTCGATGACTAATTCATGACTTGTCACTAGTGCGTATACCAATAATGCGGGAATTAGCAAGGTAGCTTTCTAATTTAAGTGTGATGTTGGATAACTTTGGTCTTTTTTGTTTCCTGTTGGCCAGCGGTCTGGGTAATCTATCGCCATGCTTAATGGTTTCAAAGAATTCATCATGAAGGGCAATGTCCTCGACCTTGCCGTCGCCGTCAT
>JAKDKI010000334.1 GCA_030453435.1 Kocuria sp. | reverse complement strand
ACCCCGTGCGCAAGATCGTGATGATCGCGGTGCCGCTGATCTTCGGTCTCTTCGCGGCCTCCACGATTGCCACCCAGTGGCAGACCGTGGCGCTGTTCTTCAACCAGGAACCTTTCGGTCAAACCGATCCTCAGTTCAACATGGACCTGAGCTTCTATGTATTCACCTTGCCGTTCCTGCGCTTGGTGCTTGGCTTCCTGGTGACCGCTTTGCTGCTGGCCGGCGTGGCCGGTCTACTCATGCACTACGTGTACGGCGGTATCCGTCTGCACGAGCGCGGTATCGACTCCACCCGCGCAGCTCGCGTGCAGCTCGGTTCCATTGCCGCAGCTTTCCTGGCTCTGCAGGCCGTGAACTTCTGGTTGGACCGGTACTCCACCCTGACGTCGAACTCGGGTAAGTGGACCGGCGCGCTCTACACGGACGTTGAAGCCGTCATCCCCACCAAGGGCATCTTGGCCATTGCAGCGTTGCTGGTGGCCATTCTCTTTGTGGTGGCGGGCTTCATCGGTCGGTGGAAGCTGCCGCTGATCGGTGCCGCCATGCTGGTGGTCGTGGCCGTGGTCGCCGGTGGCCTGTACCCCTGGGCCATCCAGCGCTTCCAGGTGACACCCACCGAGCAGGCCCTGGAGAACGAGTACATCCAGCGCAACATCAACATGACCCGGCAGGCGTACGGCCTGGATGACACCGAGGTCATGCCCTATGACGCCACCACCCAGACCGAACAGGGTGCGTTGCGCGAAGACACCGAGACCACCTCGAACATCCGTCTGCTGGACCCCAACGTGGTCTCCTCCGCGTTCGCTCAGCTGCAGCAGTTCCGCCCGTACTACCAGTTCCCGGACATGCTCAACGTGGATCGCTACGAGATCGACGGCGAAGTCCAGGACACCGTGATCTCCACCCGCGAGCTGAACCCGGACCAGATCGACGGCTGGTACAACCAGGCCGTGGTCTACACCCACGGTTACGGTGTGGTGGCCGCTTACGGTTCCCAGGTCCAGGCGGACGGCAAGCCCGAGTTCATGCAGGCCGGCATCCCCTCCACGGGTGAGATCTCGGACAGCTACGAACCGCGCATCTACTTCGGTGAGAACTCTCCGCAGTACTCGATCGTCGGTGGTTCCGACGAGGACGAGCCGCTCGAGCTCGATCGTCCCCAGACCAACGACGACGCCGCGGGCGACGCCAAGACCACTTTCGCCGGTAACGGCGGTCCCGGCGTGGGCAACTGGTTCAACCGACTGTCCTACTCGATCAAGTTCCAGTCCACGGACATGCTGCTCTCGGATGCTGTGCGCCCCGAGTCCCAGATCCTCTACGACCGCAACCCGCGCGAGCGTGTGGAAAAGGTAGCGCCGTACCTCACCGTGGACGGCAACCCGTACCCGGCGATCGTGGACGACAAGGTCGTGTGGATCGTGGACGCGTACACCACGGCTACCTCGTACCCGTACTCCACCCCGTCCGTCCTGCAGGACGCAACGCAGGACACCCAGACGGCCCAGGGCGCAGCGGCCTCGTTGCCCCCGGAGCGTGTGAACTACATCCGTAACTCGGTCAAGGCCACCGTGAACGCCTACGACGGTTCCGTGGAGCTGTACGCGTGGGACGATCAGGACCCCGTCCTGAAGTCCTGGCAGAAGGTGTTCCCGGAAACCATCAAGCCGTACTCGGACATGTCCGCGGATCTGATGTCGCACGTGCGCTACCCGGAAGACATGTTCAAGGTCCAGCGTGAGTTGCTCAACCGCTACCACGTGACCGAAGCGAACAGCTTCTACGCGTCGGACGACGTGTGGTCGGTTCCCAACGACCCGACCCAGCAGAACCGCGACGTCGCTCAGCCGCCGTACTACCTGTCCATGCGCATGCCGGGTGAGGACAAGGCGAACTTCTCCTTGACCACCTCGTTCATTCCGCAGCAGAACGAATCGGGCAACACCCGAAACGTGATGTACGGCTACCTCTCGGCCAATGCCGATGCCGGTACAGGTGAGGACGGCGTGAAGTCCGAGGACTACGGCAAGCTGCGTCTGCTCGAGCTGCCGCGTTCATCCGTGGTGCCCGGCCCCGGCCAGGCGCAGAACGTGTTCAACTCTGACACTGACGTTTCCACGGAGCTGAACCTGCTGCGTCAGGGTGCCTCCGAGGTCATCAACGGCAACCTGCTGACACTGCCCGCCGGTGGCGGCATGCTCTACGTGCAGCCGGTTTACGTGCAGTCCTCCGGCGACGCCGCCTACCCCACGCTCCGTCGTGTGCTGGTCGGTTTCGGTGAGAACGTGGGCTTCGCACCCACGCTGGAAGAAGCCCTGGACGAGGTCTTCGGCGGCGACTCCGGTGCCACGACCGCCAATGGTGCGGGCGTGAGCGAGGCGGAAGCCCGAGAGGCTCAGGGCGAGGAGGGCGCTGAAGGCGGCGCCACCGGTAACGAGGAGGACGGCGCGTCTCCCAGCCCGTCGCCCACCGAGTCCGAGGCCGCCCCGCAACCTCGTTCCACGTCGCTGCAGGAGGCCCTGGACAACGCGAACACGGCCATGCAGGAAGCCGATGAGGCTCGCCGTGACGGCAACTGGGCCGAATACGGCGAGGCACAGGAGCGACTCCAGCAGGCACTCAACGAGGCCATGGAGCAGGACGGCGCCACCGAGTAATCTCGCTCACACGAGCGTCGCACTCCGAGGCGAACGAGGGCGGTCAACCACAGGGTTGGCCGCCCTCGGCCGTTGCCCAAACCTTTTCTCACCTGCTTCGATGTTCGCTCAGGCACGCCCTTCACCGGGCCACGCAAGGGATAGAACCGTGTGTTCACCCGGTGAACACCGCCGATTTGCACGGTGCGGATGAGGGACGTATAGTTTTATTCATCGCCGCGGGGTGGAGCAGTTCGGTAGCTCGCTGGGCTCATAACCCAGAGGTCGCAAGTTCAAATCTTGCCCCCGCAACTCGATTGAGAATCCCCGGTCAGGACAACTGACCGGGGATTTTTCCATGCCCGGGATTTTGCGGGCATCCGTCGGACTGTGGACTCTTCTGGCCACGACGGGTCACGGCGCAGGGTGAGTGACGGTTTCTTCGATTAGGTTGACGCCATGGGAGTTCCGGAGAAACTGGTGTCTT
>JAKDKI010000333.1 GCA_030453435.1 Kocuria sp. | reverse complement strand
GCTCCCCAGGAAGTCGTAGCTGAATTTCTCAGTCCAACTTCTGGGGAGCAGTTCATCGGCGACCTCGCGGGCCGGGGCGTCGTCGCGGACGAAGGACCACGCCAGAATCGTGACGGGACCGGTCAGCATGCCCTTGACCGGGCAGTCCGTCAGCGACGCCGCGTAACCGGTCCAATCCACCGTGATGGGTGCGGGGCGGGAGACGTCACCGAACAGGATGGACGGGCGCGTGCAGCGCGAACCGTAGGACTGCACCCACCCGTGCTGGGTGGTCACGAAGCCGTCCAGACCCTCGGCGAAGTACTGCACCATGTCATTGCGCTCGGGCTCGCCGTGCACCAGCACGTCAAGGCCGAGCTCTTCCTGCTTGCGCACGGTCTGGGCAATTTCGGCCCGGATCTTCTCGGTGTACTGCGCCTGGTCGATGCGGCCGGCGCGGAAATCGGCGCGCGTGGTGCGGATGCCCGGGGTCTGCGGGAACGAGCCGATGGTCGTGGTGGGCAGGGGCGGGAGGTTCAGTCGCTGAGCCTGCGCGGTGCGGCGCTCGTCCGCGGAGGCGCGCTCGCGGTCCTGCTGCTGCACAGCCGCGGTGCGGTCGCGCACTTCCTTGCGGTTGGTGGCCGGGTGAGCGGCGCGGCGGGAACGAATCTGCGCGTCCTTGCCGAGTTCGGCGGCCACGGTGGACCAGCCTTCGGTCAGTCCGCGGGACAGCGTCACGACCTCGGCGACCTTCTGGTCCGCGAACGCGACCCATTCCTTGACGTCCGGGTCGAGGGCGGTTTCACGCTGCACATCGTGCGGGACGTGCAGCAACGGGGTCGCCGTGCCCACGGTAATGCGGCCCGCGGCTGCCTCTTTGAGGCGGTCCAGTGTTTCCGAGGCTTTCTCCAGATCAGTGCGCCACACAGTACGACCGCCGACGACGCCGCCCACCAGCGGTCGCTCGCCCCACGCCTCGAGTGCGGCCCCACCGGGTTCACTGCCGCGGTCCAGGTCGATGGCGAGGGCCTCGATGTCGGTCGCGGCAAGGGCGAGTTGGGCGTCCTCACCCGCATCCCCGTAACCGACAGCAACCAGAATGTCGGGGCGGTTGGAGGGGAAGCTCAGACGGGTGTAGGCCTTGGCCAGCGCCTCGATGATGGTTTCGCGGGGAACGTCCCAGCCTTCGGCGGCCAGGGCGTGCTCGTCCAATTCGACCCATGGGATGCCCGCATCCTTGAGCGCGGTGAGCAACTGGATGTAGAGGTCGACCACGTCATTGAGACGGTCAAACGGCTGGGTGCCCGGTGCATCCGTGGTTTCCGGGCGGGCCAGCAGCAAGAGGGTCACGGGTCCCACGAGTACCGGGCGAGTGATGGCGCCGGTGGTCTCACGGGCGGTCACGAACCGTTCGATCAGGCTTTCCGGGTGCGCGGACAGCGGGGTGTCCGGGCCGATCTCGGGAACGTAGTAGTGGTAGTTGGTGTCGAACCATTTGGTCATCTCCAACGGTTCCAGGTGATCGGTTCCGCGGGACAGCGCGGTGGTCAGCTCAATGCCCTGCGGGGTGTCCGGGGCTGCGGGGCGGAAACCGTCCGCGCGGAACCGGGCCGGAACCGCGCCCAGGGCCAGGGCGGTGTCCAGGGTCTGGTCCACCGCGAACGTGTCGGAGGGGATCGAAGCGTCGTCGGTGAGACCGAGGCCGCTGAGGTGGCGAACGGTGCGCTCGCGCAGTTGGGCCAGAGTGTCCAGAACGGAGTGGGCGGGGTTCTCGGCGGGCTTGGACCAGTAGGCCTCAAGTGCCCTCTTGAGTTCACGATCGGGGCCGATCCGGGGGTAGCCCAGGATGGTCGCGGCGGGGAACGAAGTCTTGGAAACGGCAGTCATTCGGGGTGCTCCTGAGGATAAAAGGGTGTGTTGTGGGAAGCCACGGTCACTGAGACCGTTGCCAAAAGGTTCTGTCGGAAGGGAAGTGCGGGCGCTGTCGTGACCGTGGTACGGCCACTGACGTGCGGCGGTCAGGCCGCGGTGATACCCCCGCGAAATTGTCGGGCGGCATCGCGCACCCGGAGATGATCGAGGATGGCCAAAGGCGCATCCGGGCGGTTGAAAGTGAACAAATGCAGACCGGGGCAGCCGAAATCCAATAGCTCGTCGATCAGCGTGAGCGTTGCCGCGATGCCCCTGCGGCGTAGCTCGGCTGGGCTCTCGGTGTTCAGGAAGCTGGTGATCCGTTCGGGGATCGGAACTCCGGTCAGCTCGGTCATGCGGCCCAAACGCTTGATGTCAGTCAGTGGAACCAGGCCGGCAATGATGGGCAGGTGGATGCCTTCCGAGCGCGCACGCTCCAGGAACCTCACATAGTCCTGAGCGTCGTAGAGCACCTGGGTGATCGCGTAATCCGCCCCGGCTTCTTGCTTGTCCCACAGCGCAGCGAGGTCCGCTTCGAAATCGCGGCCCTTCGCGGCCACCGGATAGCAGGCCACCGAAACCGAGACCGGACGCTTGCCGGGGCGCTCGCAGGCACCGAACTTTCGTTCCTCGACCTCGCGGATCAACTCGACCAGTTGCGATGCGCGATCGAAGCCACCCGGATGAGTCACCCACTCACCGCCGCCCACGGGCGGATCGCCACGCAAGGCGAGAAGGTCGCGGACGCCGTCGTCGAGCAAATCTTCGACGGCGCGATCCAGACCCGCGCGATCGGTGCCACCGCACGTGAGGTGGGCCACCGCAGGGGTCTTGGTCTGCTTGAGCAAGTGCCGCAGCGTCTCGCGGGAGACACCGTTGGTGCCGGAGTGACCGTGGGTGACCGAGAAGAAATCGGGACCGGCGGCGGCCATCGCGTCGATGTTGCGCCACACGGCTTCCGGATCGCGCGTGGGGTGCGGCGGGAACACCTCGAACGAGATCAAAGACTCGCGGCGCGGCCTGCGCACCAACCACGACGTTCCCGTGGGTGGCCCCGTGGCGACGGTCTGCTCCGAGACCTGGGGTGTGGACAGGGCGGGCATAAAAATACCTCCGGCGGTTCGGGACGCCGGAGGTTTCTCCGTGCGCCGTACTTGCTCGCCGTGCGGGTGCGCGGCGGCCGGATCGTCATCTGGGGCACCCCGCTACGTGCTGGAGGGTTGCCGCCCGGTTAGCCAGAGCTT
>JAKDKI010000056.1 GCA_030453435.1 Kocuria sp. | reverse complement strand
CTCGCGCCGCCGGCATCGAGCTGGTCATCGCAGATTTGAGCGCCGACGACGCCGCGGCCACCTTGGCCTCGGACGGGGACTTCTTCGGGGTGGTCGTCGCGCAGATCGGCGCGGACGGTGATGTCATCGACCCCACTTCCGTGATTGAGGCCGCCCACGAGGCCGGCGCGCTTGCCACCGTGAGCACCGACCTGCTGGCCCTGACCACGCTGCAGAGCCCTGGTTCGGCAGGAGCCGATGTTGCCGTGGGTTCCGCCCAGCGCTTTGGTGTGCCCCTGTTCTACGGAGGCCCGCACGCTGCCTTCATGGCCTCGCGCAAGGGCACGGAACGTTCGATGCCCGGTCGCATCGTGGGCGTGTCCACGGATTCCTCCGGAGCTCCGGCCTACCGCTTGGCCTTGCAGACCCGCGAACAGCACATCCGTCGTGAAAAGGCGACTTCGAACATCTGTACCGCCCAGGCGTTGCTTGCCATTGTGGCCGCCGCATATGCGGTGTACCACGGCCCCGCCAAGTTGCGTGAACTCGCTGAGCGACTGCACGGACTGGCCACGGTCTTTGCCGAGGGGCTTCGTGAGCGCGGAATCTCGGTGACTCACGAGCGGTTCTTCGACACCGTGACCTTCTCGGTCGAGGGCAAAGCGGATGCGATCTTGGCTGCCGCCGCCGAACGCGGCATCAACCTGCGCCGCGTGGACCAGGACACCGTGGGCGTGAGTTTCGGCGAGTCCCACACCGGTGAGGACGTCGAGGACGTGCTGGCGGCGGTGTCCGAGGCATGCAACATCGGAGAGAACGTGGAGCCCAGCTCCGACCTCCTGGACGGAGTTCCGGAAGAGTGGCACCGCACGGACGAGTACATGACTCACCCGGTGTTCCACACCCACCGCTCGGAGACCTCCCTTATGCGTTGGCTGCGTCAGCTGGCAGACAAGGACCTGGCGCTGGACCGCACCATGATCCCGCTGGGCTCGTGCACCATGAAGCTCAACGCCGCAGCGGAGATGGAACCCATTTCGTGGCCCGAGTTCGCCAATATCCACCCGTTGGCCCCGCAGAACCAGGCACAGGGATGGCAGGAACTGATCGAGCAGCTCGAGGGCTGGCTCGCGGAAATCACCGGTTACGCCGCGGTGTCCGTGCAGCCCAATGCGGGTTCGCAGGGTGAGCTGGCCGGATTGCTGGCTATCCGCCGCTACCAGGTGGACCGCGGGGAAACCCAGCGGAAAACCATCCTGATTCCCTCCTCTGCCCACGGCACCAATGCGGCGTCGGCAGTGCTGGCGGATCTGAAGGTCGTGGTGGTCGCTACCGCCGCGGACGGGTTGATCGATCACGAGGACCTCAAGGCCAAGATCGAATCCGTGGGTGATGAACTCGCGGGCATCATGGTCACGTATCCCTCGACCCACGGTGTGTACGACACGGATATTTCCATGGTCTGCGAAGCCGTCCACGAGGCAGGCGGTCAGGTCTACGTGGATGGTGCCAACCTCAATGCGCTGATGGGTCTGGCCCGTCCGGGCAAGTTCGGCGGAGACGTCTCCCACCTGAACCTGCACAAGACCTTCTGTATCCCGCACGGCGGTGGCGGACCCGGCGTGGGCCCCGTGGCCGTGGCCGAGCACCTGGTGCCGTACCTGCCGGGTAACGCGGTGGAGGCCAAGCTCGATGAGCGCGGCGCGGGCTTCCCCGTGTCGCAGGCCCCCTTCGGCTCGGCCGGTGTTCTGCCGATCACCTGGATGTACATCGCCATGACTGGCGCGGAGGGCCTCACCGAGTCCACCCGCACGGCCGTGCTGAGCGCCAACTACATTTCCCGCTCGCTCTCGGACGTGTTCCCCACGCTGTACTCCGGCGACGGCGGTCTGGTCGCCCACGAGTGCATCCTGGACCTGCGTCCCATGACCAAGGCGTCCGGGGTCACCGCGGAGGACGTGTGCAAGCGTCTGGTCGACTTCGGTTTCCATGCACCCACCCTGGCCTTCCCTGTCGCGGGCACGCTCATGGTGGAACCCACCGAGTCCGAGTCCCTGGAAGAGCTGGACCGTTTCATCGAGGCCATGCGCACCATCCACGCAGAGATGCAGGAGATCGCGGACGGCAAGGTCGAACTCGCCGATTCTGTGGTGCGCAACGCCCCGCACACCGCACAGGTGCTCACCGCCGACGAGTGGGACCGTTCGTACCCGCGCTCGCAGGCGGCGTACCCGGTGCCCTCGCTGCGTCGCGTGAAGTACTGGTCCCCCGTGGGCCGTGTGGACAACGCCGCGGGCGACCGCAACCTGGTGTGCTCGTGCCCGCCGATTGAGGCGTTCGACGCCGCCTACGCCGCCGCTGCCGCGGGGGAGGAGAACTGATGAGCGAGAAGAAAACTGCCCTGCACGCCGCGCATGAAGAACTGGGTGCCCGGTTCACCGACTTCGGTGGCTGGTCCATGCCGGTGCGTTACGCCAGCGATACCGCAGAGCACCACGCGGTGCGCCGCGGTGCTGGAATCTTCGATCTCTCCCACATGGGAGAGGTGGAGGTCTCCGGTCCCCAGGTCGGCGCATTCCTGGATTTCGCTCTGGTGGGATTGCTGTCCGCGGTCTCCGTGGGCCGTGCCAAATACTCGGTGATCGTGGACGCGGATGGTCGAGTGCTCGATGACCTGATCACGTATCGGCTCGCGGACGACCGCTACCTGGTGGTCCCCAATGCGGGTAATCAGGAAGTGGTCGTGGGGGAGCTGACGGCTCGTGCCGAAGGGTTCGACGTCGCTGTGACTGACCAGGGTGCCGAAACGTCCTTGATCGCCGTGCAGGGGCCCCGGGCCTTGGAGGTGCTCAAGGCCACGGAATTGGACCCGAGCGACGTCGTCGAAAATCTCAAGTACTACGCCGCAGCACCTGCGCGGTGCGCTGGAGTGGACGTTCTGGCTGCGCGCACCGGGTACACCGGCGAGGACGGTTTTGAGCTGTACTGCAGCAATCAGGATGCCCCGGCGTTGTGGGCCGCGCTGCTGGACACAGCGGGGGAGCTGTCCTCGGAAGACGCTCCCGTGTCCGCCGCCGGACTGGCTGCGCGCGACTCCCTGCGCCTCGAGGCAGGTATGCCGCTGTACGGGCACGAGCTGTCCACGGAGATCACCCCCGCCGAAGCAGGTTTGGGCAAACTCGTAGAAATCGCGCTGCGCAAGAAGGGCGAGGCAGGTACTGACACCGTGGGCCGTGAGGCGCTCGCCGCAGTGGTCGAGTCTGCGCCCGGGCGCACCTTGGTGGGGCTGGAAGGTCTGGGCCGCAAGCCGATCCGCGCTGACTACACCGTGGTCTCCGGTGGGGAGACCGTGGGTGTGGTGACCAGCGGTCTGCCCTCGCCCACGCTGGGCAAGCCCATTGCCATGGCGTTGGTGGCCACGGACGCTCTGGACCGCATCGCCGATGGTGACGTGAGTGTTCAGGACGCCCGCGGCCGCGAGATCGAAGTCCAGCAGACCGAGATGCCGTTCTACAAACGTGGCTGACCCGCGCTCCAGACGCAGTGTTCAGCGCAGGCTGAACCGACTCCGGGCCGGGTACCTCGATCGAGGTACCCGGCCCGGAGTGTTTTTCGGATTCGAGGTTGTACGTCAGGGTCTGAACAATTCACTTGCCAGTGCTCACTGGCCACTTCTCGCTGGCAGGTGGTCAGGAGAGGGCCGCGGAGTTCAGCCCCGGGTGGTCAGTCCCTGTCCTTCCGGGGCATGAAGGCCCGTACCTTGGCCAGTTTGTGGGAGCCATCGCAGTGCGGGGCGATGCTGGTCATCCCGCAGCGGCACAGGGCAATGACGTTGCGCTCGGGAGGTAGCGGTTCCGCTCCGGGGTCCGAGGCCAGCAGGAAATCTCCGCGCACCAACAGGGGGCCTCTGGGGCACACGGTGATCACCGGTGATTCCGCAGAGCCGGGTACTGACCGGGGTTCCGCAGCAACACGGTCCGTCAACGGCTCTGTGTCATCCCGGAGATCTTTCCGAGCGCTGGGCAGTGGCTGCTCCCGCGGGTTAGGGCGACGGGCGCCCTCCGCCTCATGGGGGGAGTGCGTCATGTCATCGGGCAGGTCCGAGCTCATGTGCGGGGTTCCGGGGTGAGCAGCGGCGACCGGCCCGACATCCAGGCCTCGAGCATGTGGTCACCGGCGCGTCCGTCCACGTAGAGGCATGCGGCGGCCCCGAAGAAAATGTCCTCCGTCAGCTGCGGTTCGTCGTCAACCAGGCTGCCCACGAGGTCCCGCGCGGCCAACTGTTCGTGCACGGCGTCGGCCTCGACATGCTCGTCGAAGTACCACGTGACGTCGGGGCCGTACCCGCGTTTGCGGAAGGCATTGCCGTAGTGCTTATTGGGGATCGTCGAGGTCATCTCGAACGCGGCTAGGTGGCCCACATTGGCGCCGCGCAAACGACGGTGCAGGCCGAACATGCTGATGAGATTGGTTGAGGCCAGAGTGGAGGCTGGAACCAGTTCGAGGTAGGCGTCCGGGGCGTCGTTCAGGCCGAAGTTGCGCATCGTTCGAGCGAAGATCTCCGAGTGAACCTTGTCCGGGCGGCCGCCACCGTACTCGTCAGCCTGGATTTCCACCATTGCTGCCTTGGCGCGCCCCTGGAGCTTCGGAATGGACCACGTGTGCGGGTCCGCTTCGCGCAGCGTGTAGATAGAGCGCTGAATCAGGAACTCCCGCAGCAGGTCTTCGGTGGCGTTCTTGGCCAACCACATGGCCGTGCTCGGCTTGGCTGCGGGCTGGGTCATCTCGAACATCGCTTCCGCGGCGTCCTCACCGTTGCGGGGGAGCGGGGACGGCAGCTCGACCTCGGCGCGTAATTGTGTCTCGAACCGTTCCTCGATCAGGGTGCGAATCCGGATCAGATCCGGGTTCCACTCCCACTCGCCACGCACGAACTCCGCCGGGCCGTAGTGCAACAGGTACATCAGGAACAGAGTGAGCTGAAGATCTTCGTCTGTGAGGATGTCCTCGCACTCGGCCAACGCCCGATCAACGGCCGTGGCTAATTCGGCAACGAGATCACGGGGATCGTTGTCGCGTATCAAAAGGGAAATCAACGCGGAACTCACCGCTCCTCGGGAAGCCGGAGCAGCGGTTCTTTCCTTGACTGTGGTCACCGATCTCAACTTTCTTCTAACGCAGCGTGCAGGCCCGTCTCCGGTGGATGATCAAGGTGTCACTCTGCTCGTGACGCTGCAGGGGATGAGCCGTCACCACTATAAGGCGGCTTAGCGAGACAGATGCTCTCAGTCGCTGATGACGGCCTGGGAAGACGGTGAACTCGCCTGAATGGCGGCTCGGGAGACATCTAATTAACGCACTAAGAATTAAAGCAACAAGAAACTAGTCAGTAGGCATACCATTTCTGCTGACCTCGGCGTAGCGTGTTATGACACGGGCCCCTTACCGGTAATCCGCGCCGGGGGGAGTAGCTCCTGAACCAGAGCAGCACGCTCGGTGAGGACAGGTTATGGCCATCCACGAATACACGGCGACCGAACGCCGCAGCCGCACCGAAGTAGCGGTAATACCGCGCAACAAGGGGCGAATCATCGTCGGTTGGCTGACGTCGACCGATCACAAGACCATCGGATACATGTACCTGATCGCGTCGTTCGCGTTCTTCTGCGTGGGCGGCGTCATGGCGTTGCTGATCCGTGTCGAACTCTTCGACCCCGGTCTGCAGATCCTGGAGACCAAAGAGCAGTACAACCAGCTGTTCACCATGCATGGCACGCTCATGCTGCTGATGTTCGGCACTCCGCTGTTCATCGGTTTTGCCAACGTATTGGTGCCGATTCAACTTGGTTCCCCTGATGTTGCGTTTCCGCGCTTGAATGCGTTGGCGTTCTGGTTCTTCCTGTTCGGGTCCCTGGTCGCCATGGCCGGTTTCGTGACCCCGCAGGGCGCGGCGTCCTTCGGGTGGTTCGCCTACGCGCCCCTCAACAACACCACGTTCAGTCCGGGGGTCGGGGGAGATCTCTGGCTGTTCGGACTCGCTCTGCAGGGGTTCGGCACCATTCTGGGTGGCGTCAACTTCATCACCACCATTCTGTGCATGCGTGCTCCGGGCATGACCATGTGGCGCATGCCCATCTTCACGTGGAACATCCTGCTGACCTCGATGCTCGTGATTATGGCGTTCCCGCCGCTGGCTGCAGCGCTTTTCGCACTGGGCATGGACCGGCGCATGGGCGGTCACATCTTCGATCCGGAGAACGGTGGCGCCATCTTGTGGCAGCACCTGTTCTGGTTCTTCGGCCACCCGGAGGTCTACATCATCGCCCTGCCGTTCTTCGGCATCGTGTCCGAGATCATTCCAGTCTTCGCCAGAAAACCGATCTTCGGTTACAAGGGCCTGGTCTTTGCGACCATTGCGATTGCCGCGTTGTCCATCACGGTGTGGGCGCACCACATGTTCGTCACGGGAGCGGTGGCGCTGAGTTTCTTCGCGTTCATGTCCATGATGATTGCGGTGCCCACCGGCGTGAAGTTCTTCAACTGGATCGGCACCATGTGGCAGGGGTCCGTGACTTTCGAGACGCCCATGCTGTGGGCGCTCGGGTTTCTCTTCACCTTCCTCTTCGGCGGGCTCACGGGAATCATCCTGGCTATCCCCGCCCTGAACTTCAATGTGTCCGACACCTACTTCGTGGTGGCGCACTTCCACTACGTGGTCTTCGGCACTGTGGTGTTCTCCATGTTCGCGGGTTTCTACTTCTGGTGGCCCAAGTTCACCGGCAAGATGCTCAACGAACGGTTGGGCAAAATCCACTTCTGGATGTTGTTCATCGGGTTCCACATGACGTTCCTCATTCAGCACTGGCTGGGCGTGAACGGTATGCCCCGCCGGTACGCGGACTACATGCCGGAGGACGGCTTCACGTGGATGAATCAGCTGTCCACCGGTGGCGCCATGCTCCTCGGGCTGTCCATGATCCCGTTCTTCTGGAACGTGTACATCACGAGCCGGCACGCCAAGAAGGTCGAGGTTGATGACCCCTGGGGGTTCGGCTGCTCCCTGGAATGGGCTACGTCCTGCCCGCCTCCGCGGCACAACTTTGCCTCCCTACCCCGCATTCGCTCCGAGCGACCGGCACTTGATCTTCACCATCCGGAGCTGGCAGCTTTCGCAAGTCAGCAGTTCGACGCAGGGAAACCGGTGTCCGGGGGCATTGAAAGGCGGGGCAGTTGAGCGTCGGATCCGACGCATCCATCCGAGACAGAGGCGTCGTACTGGGAAGATTCGAGCAGGAAGGCGGGATGTAAAACTGTAGGGGCGGGGTATCTTACGACGAGTTCTCCCGTCCGTCCACTAAGGGTGTGGACAACGTCCAAAAAAAGTCCTAGACTGATAGCTTGCGTTGTCCCTTATACATGCGTGCCTTCATATAGCGGTGGGCGCCACTGGGGCGTGTTGCGCGAACAGCCAGCACCGGCCCCCAATTCTCATCTCGGGAACCTCGCGAATTCACTGCATGTCTGTGGAAGGATCACATCTTGGTCGCCTCGAGCACCGATTCGAACGTCACCGCCAATCACCCCACGAGCGATAACATTCCTCGCCGAATTTCTTTCGCAAAGATCCACGAGCCGCTAGACGTCCCCAACCTGCTTGCACTTCAGACGGACAGCTTTGACCGTCTGGTGGGTAACGAGCGTTGGCAGGCCCGCCTGGCGCAGGCCCAGGAGACCGGCGAAACCGGCGTGGCCACCACGTCCGGTCTGTCCGACATCTTCGAAGAGATCTCCCCCATCGAGGACTTCCAGGGCACCATGTCCCTGTCGTTCTCCGAGCCGGAGTTCTACGACCCCAAATACACCATGGACGAGTGCAAGGACCGCGACGCCACCTATTCGGCGCCGTTGTACGTCAAGGCCGAGTTCATGAACAACACCACCGGTGAGATCAAGCAGCAGACCGTGTTCATGGGTGATTTCCCGCTCATGACCGAAAAGGGAACCTTTGTCATCAATGGTTCCGAGCGCGTGGTTGTCTCCCAGCTGGTGCGTTCCCCCGGTGCATACTTCGAGAAGGGCCAGGACCGCACCTCGGACAAGGACATCTTCTCCGCGAAGATCATCCCGTCCCGCGGCGCCTGGTTCGAGCTCGAAATCGACAAGCGCGACCAGGTGGGCGTCCGTCTGGACCGCAAGCGCAAGCAGTCCGTGACCGTGCTGCTCAAGGCGCTGGGCTGGACCGAGTCCAAGATTCTCGAAGAGTTCGGCGAGTACGACTCGATCCGCGCCACCCTTGAGAAGGACGCGACCGAGACCCGCGAAGAAGCCTTGCTGGACATCTACCGCAAGCTGCGTCCGGGCGAGCCGCCCACGGTTGATGCTGCTCAGTCCCTGCTGGACAACATGTACTTCAACCCCAAGCGCTACGATCTGGCCAAGGTGGGTCGTTACAAGATCAACCGCAAGCTGGGCCTGGACAAGTCCTTCACGGACGCCGATGCTTCGGTGCTTTCGGTCGAGGACATCGTGGCCATGATCCGTTACCTGGTCACGCTGCACGCCGGTGGTTCCACCATGCAGGGTGTTCGCGACGGTGAGCCGCGCGAGATCCACGTGGACGTGGACGACATCGACCATTTCGGTAACCGTCGTATCCGTGCGGTGGGCGAGCTGATCGAGAACCAGATCCGCACGGGCCTGTCCCGTATGGAGCGCGTGGTTCGCGAGCGCATGACCACTCAGGACGTCGAGGCCATCACGCCCCAGACCCTGATCAACATCCGTCCCGTTGTTGCCGCCATCAAGGAGTTCTTCGGAACCTCCCAGCTGTCGCAGTTCATGGACCAGAACAACCCGCTGGCCGGTCTGACGCACAAGCGTCGCCTCTCCGCGCTGGGCCCGGGTGGTCTGTCCCGTGACCGCGCCGGCATGGAAGTCCGTGACGTGCACCCCTCGCACTACGGCCGGATGTGCCCGATTGAAACCCCTGAGGGTTCCAACATCGGTCTGATCGGTTCGTTGGCGACCTACGCGCGCATCAACCCGTTCGGCTTCATCGAGACTCCTTACCGCAAGGTGGTCAACGGTGTGGTCACGGACGAGGTCAGCTACCTGACCGCGGACGACGAGCGCGGCGTCACCATTGCGCAGGCCAACGCACCCCTGACCGGCGACGGTCACTTCGCCGAGGAAGCTGTGCTGGCACGTGCCGCAGACGGCTCCGGTGAAGCCGTGCTGGTCGAGCCCACTGGTGTCGAGTTCATGGACGTGTCCCCGCGCCAGATGGTGTCGGTGGCGACCGCCCTGATCCCGTACCTCGAGCACGACGACGCCAACCGTGCGTTGATGGGTGCCAACATGCAGCGTCAGGCTGTGCCGCTGTTGGTCTCGGAAGCACCGCTGGTCGGTACCGGCATGGAGCGCTACGCCGCTATGGACGCCGGTGATTCCGTGTTGGCGATCAAGCCCGGTGTGGTCGAGGAGGTCTCCGCCGATCAGGTGAAGGTCCTCAACGACGACGGCACCACCAAGATCTACCCCATCAACAAGTTCGTCCGGTCCAACCCGGGTAACACCTACAACCAGCGCGTGATCGTGTCTGAGGGCGAGCGGATCGAAGACCGTTCGGTCATCGCCGACGGCCCCTCGACCGATCAGGGCGAGCTGGCACTGGGTAAGAACCTGCTGGTTGCCTACATGTCCTGGGAAGGCCTCAACTACGAGGATGCGATCATCCTCTCCCAGCGCATGGTCTCCGAGGACGTCCTGACCTCGATTCACATCGAGGAGCACGAGATCGATGCCCGCGACACCAAGCTCGGTGCCGAGGAAATCACCCGTGACATCCCCAATGTGTCCGAGGAAGTGCTCTCCGCACTGGACGAACGCGGCATCATCCACATCGGTGCCGAGGTTCAGGCCGGTGACATCCTGGTGGGCAAGGTGACCCCCAAGGGTGAAACCGAGTTGACCCCGGAAGAGCGTTTGCTGCGCGCCATCTTCGGTGAAAAGTCCCGCGAAGTGCGTGACACCTCGCTGAAGGTGCCCCACGGCGAGTCCGGCACCGTGATCGGCGTCCGCGTATTCGACCGCGACGACGAGGACGATGACCTGCCCGCCGGCGTGAACCAGGTGGTTCGCGTGTACGTGGCCCAGAAGCGCA
>JAKDKI010000332.1 GCA_030453435.1 Kocuria sp. | reverse complement strand
TGGCTCATAGGGAGCTCCTCACCGGGTTGGTGGGCAGGTCTGAAGTGTCAACGATGCCCGAGCAACAGGGGTGAAGTGCGTACGGACATCATCCGATCCAGATGACAAAAGTGTCCGCGGCGCTGCGAACCAATGAGTCGAGCCTCGAGAGACCGACGGATCAAAACCGAACGGGGAACTCGCATGATGACGAATCCCCGGTGCGGCGCACGGGTAATTTACCACGATCCGAAATCGCGTTGTGATGGGCGACACCCCACCGAAAAACCCCCGGCGGTAGCCGGGGGTTCACCGTGTTCGCCGCACTCAGCGAAGCGCTGAGTGTGCGGAGCCATTCGTAAGTAATTCAGGATTTCTGCGGACTCTGGTAGTTATTGCGGCAAATAGTGCAATGCCGAACAAGATGAGCGCCAATGACGTCCACACATGGACTCTTTGGCCGGCGATCATCATGGCAGGATCGATGCGCAGGAACAGCTCGATCATGAGCCGCCCCAGGCCGTAATAGACCAAATACAGTGCGAACACACGACCGTGTGTGAGCTGCAATCGCTTTCCGAGTGTGATCAGAATCACCACGCCGGTCAGATTCCAGAGGCTCTCGTACAGGAAGGTCGGGTGGAACAGCGTGTCCGCGGGAAGACCATCCGGGAAGTTCGCGGACGTCGGATCGATCTGTAGTCCCCACGGGAGATCGGTGGGTTTACCGAACAGTTCCTGGTTGAACCAGTTACCCCAGCGACCAATGCCCTGCGCCAAGAGGAGCGACGGTGCAACGGAGTCCGCGAAGTACCACAGGGGTACACCGTTCTTCCGGGACACGAGCCACGCCGCGCCGGCTCCAAAGAGCACGCCGCCCATGATGCCCAGGCCACCCTCCCAGATCTTGAACGCGTCGATCGGATCCGCGCCGGGTCCGAAGTACCCGGCCGGGTCCGTGATGAGCACGTGGTAGGCACGGGATCCGACGATCCCCGCGAGCACGGCCCAGAACACGATGTCCCACAGCACGTCCGGGTCCTGGCCCCGGTCCTTCCATCGGCGCATGGTGAGCCACACGGCCGCTGCCATTCCCAGCAGGATGCACAGAGCGTAGAAGTGAATGGTCAGAGGTCCCAGAGGGATGCCACTGATGCCAGGGGACGGAATGGCTGCGGCAATCACCGGAGGCATCAGCCGCGACCGGAGAGTTCGGCGGCCAACTGACCCACGGCCTCGGGACCGCCCTCGCCCAACGCGCGCACGAGTGCGGTTCCCACGATCACGCCGTCCGCGTAGGCGCCGATCTCCTCGACGTGACTGCGATTGGACACGCCCAGACCCACGCACACGTTGTCGGCGCCGGCTTCTCGGGCGCGTGCGACAACGTCCTCGGCGGCCGAGGACACCTGGTCGCGGGCGCCGGTGACGCCCATGATGGACACCGCGTACACGAAGCCGGAGGAGGCCTTGACGGTCATGTCCATGCGCTCCCGCGTGCTGGACGGTGCGACCAGGAAGATCCGATCCAGCCCGTATTTCTGCGAGGCCTCGAACCAGTCGCCGGCCTCATCGGGGATGAGATCCGGGGTGATGATGCCCGCTCCCCCGGCCTCGCACAGCCGACGGGAGAATTCGTCCACGCCGGTCTGCAGCACCGGGTTCCAATAGGTCATCACCACGGGCACCGCGTCAGTGCGCTCGGCCACCGCTTGAACGACCGTGAACGCATCGGCCACGCGCACACCGTTGGCCAGGGCCTGCGTGGTCGCGTTCTGGATCACTGTGCCGTCCATGACGGGATCCGAATACGGGATGCCGATCTCAATGATGTCCGCGCCGTTCTGGCCCAGGGCCACGGCGGCTTCCACTGACTCGTCCACGGTGGGGTATCCGGCCGGCAAGTAGCCAACGAGTGCGGGGCGGCCTTCCGCCTTGCATTCGGCGATGCGTGCGGAGAGCTTCGAGTCTGGATTACGGGTGAGATCCTTGGGGAGGATGCGTTCTGCCAAGCCGCCTACTCCGGGACTGACGGTTTCGGGAGCGCTCACAGTTGTTCACCTTTCTGACCGACCTGCTCTTCGTGGCTGTCCTCGGGGAGCATGTCGAACCATTCCGCGGCCGTGGCCACATCCTTATCGCCGCGTCCGGACAGGGACACCACGATGATCTTCTCCGCCGCGGCCTCCGGGCCGAGGTCCTTGACCCAGCGAGCCGCGAGCTCGCGGGCGCCGGCCAGAGCGTGCGAGGACTCAATCGCGGGGATGATGCCCTCGGTGCGGGACAACAATTTGAAGGCCTCCATGGCCTGACTGTCCGTAATGGCCTCGTATTTCACACGACCGATCGCGTGCAAGTGAGAATGTTCAGGGCCCACGGCCGGGTAGTCCAGACCCGCAGAAATCGAGTGCGACTCAATGGTTTGCCCGTCCGTGTCCTGCATGAGGAACGTCTTGGCACCGTGCAGCACTCCGGGGCGGCCCAAGGTAATGGTTGCCGCGTGACGGCCGGTGTCCACGCCGTCGCCGCCGGCTTCGTTGCCGTACAGCTCAACCTCGGTGTCGTCCAGGAAGCCGTGGAAAATACCGATGGCATTGGAGCCGCCGCCCACGCACGCCGTGACGGCGTCCGGCAGACGCCCGGCCTGCTCCAGGATCTGCTCGCGAGCTTCTTCACCGATCTGCTCGTGGAAGTAGCGCACCATCGAGGGGAACGGGTGAGGACCGGCAGCGGTACCCAGCAAGTAGTGGGTGGTTTCCACGGAAGCCACCCAGTCACGCAGGGCTTCGTTGATGGCGTCCTTCAGTGTGGCGGAACCGTGGGACACCGGTACCACCTCGGCGCCGAGCAGTCGCATGCGCGCCACGTTCAGGGCCTGACGTCGGGTGTCTTCCTCGCCCATGTAAACGCAGCACTCCATGCCGAACAGCGCGGCTGCGGTCGCGGTTGCCACGCCGTGCTGACCGGCGCCGGTTTCCGCGATCAAGCGGTTCTTACCCATGCGCTTGGCGAGGAGTGCCTGGCCCAACACGTTGTTGATCTTGTGCGAACCGGTGTGGTTGAGGTCCTCGCGCTTGAGGAACACTCGCACCCCGATTTCCTTACCGAAGCGCTCGGCCTCGGTCAGCAGGGAGGGTCGTCCGGAGTAGTCGCGGGACAGCCG
>JAKDKI010000331.1 GCA_030453435.1 Kocuria sp. | reverse complement strand
GTTTGTCGTGCCCAATTCCGCCACCCCGGTCAGCCGTGACGTTTCCGCAACCGCGGTCGCGGCCGACGCCGCCGGCCCCGCTTTTGCTCGCCGGCCCCGCACCTACTTCGACCTGATTCTGGCCGCCTACTGCGTAATCCTGGTGCTCTCCAACATCGGCGCGACCAAGGGCGTGGAGTTCGGTCCCATCATCACGGACGGCGGGTTCTTCCTGTTCCCCTTGGCCTACGTGCTGGGTGACGTGGTTTCCGAGGTCTATGGCTTCAGAGCTGCGCGGAAGGCCATCATCACGTCCTTCGTGTTCGGGGCGTTCTCCTCCGCGGTGTTCTGGATCGTGATCATCCTGCCGCCGGCCGAGTTCTACGAGAACCAGTCCGCCTTCGAGGCCGTGCTGGGCCCCGTTCCGTTGATTGTGGTCGGCTCATTGCTCGGTTACCTGGTGGGCCAGTTGCTCAACGCCTTTGTCATGGTCAGGATCAAGGCCAAGACCAAGGAGAAGCACCTGTGGGCCCGCCTGATCGGTTCCACCATGGTGGGGGAGCTGGTGGATACCATCATCTTCTGCTCGATCGCCGCGCCGATCATCGGCATCGACTCGTGGTCAGGGTTCTTCAACTACGTGATCGTGGGCTACGTGTACAAGTGCCTGGTGGAGGTGCTCATCATGCCCGTGACCTACGCGGTGATCGGATGGATCAAGCGCCGTGAGCCGAGCTATGGGCCGGTGCAGAACGGCGTCGAAACCCGAAACTAGCTCGCGGCCCTCCGCCGTTTCCCGATGCCTTACCGGGGAGCGGCCGGGCCAGAGACCGGGTCGTGAAACCCAGGGTTACCGCCAGTCAGTAGCCCAGGTAGGCGAGCTGCGCTGCGATCGAATGCTCGGCCGCCCGACGTACGCCGTCCGGGACATCCGCGTAAACGGCGTCCGTGATGGCGCCGAGGCTGGTGTTGCTACCCAAGTCATTGAGCACCGAGCGGACCTGATCCAGCCGCTCCAAGCGGTGCTCCGTGAGCTCCTCACAAATTTCCTGAATGTCGTGCAGGGGCCCGGCGTGGGCGGGTAGCACCATGGCACCCGAATGCTGCGCCAAGAGATTGAGCGAGCGGAGGTAATCGCCCAGAGAGCCGTCCGGGTGATCGATCATCGTGGAGCCGCGACCCAGGATCGTGTCACCGGTGATCACAGTTTCCGGCTCATCGTGCGGAATCCTGAAACACACGGAGTCCGAGGTGTGGCCCGGGGTCGCGATGACCTGGATGCGCATGCCCGCGGCCACAATGGTGTCCCCATCGCTGAGGGGCTCTCCGTCGCGGCAGTGCTCGGAAAGTACAGCGCGCACCGGAGCGCCGGTCAGCTTGTGCAACCGGTCGATACCGTCCGTGTGATCCCCGTGCCGGTGGGTGATCAGAATCAGCACCACGTTGCCCACATTCGCAATGGCCCGTAGATGTCCCAGGTCCTCGGGGCCCGGGTCCACGACTACGATGTCGCTGCCGGGCCACGAACCACGGCCCTGGGCCGAGGGGTGAGCGCCGTACGTGGGATGCTCCGGGTCTGAGCCGGGCGCGGACAGAATCCAGGTGTTGGTGCCGTCCAACGTCATAGGGCCCGGGTTGGGTGCCAGGATCACACCCGCGCACGCGCTGACCCGGCGCAACTCGCCGGGCTGGACGTGTGGTTGGTCCGGAACCATTTAAATTCGGTTCTCCTGCACGGCCGCGGCAATCGTGTCGAAAGCGGTGAGGGTGGTCAACAACATCCACGCATCCTGGGGGACCGGCCAGCTGGAAAGCTTGGTGGCCACCACGCGTGCAGGGCGGTTGATGTAGATCATCTGACCGTGGATACCCAGAGCCAGAATCACGTCCGAACCTTCCCGCGGAATCCAGAACTGATTGCGGTACATGCCTCCGGGCATGCGGGTGTCCGTGGGGGAGTCGGCGAAGACCTGGCGAGAATCCGGGGCACCGGCCATGGTGTCGTAGATCCATTCCGCGGGGGTGACCCGAGCGCCGGTCATGGAAACTCCGTCACCCAGGACCACACGGCCCACGCGGGCGATATCGCGCAGCGAGGCGGAAATACCACCGTCGAACATGCCGGTTCCGGTGCTGTCCACGCCAATGTTGGCGTCCTCTTCAGCGCCGATACGGCTCCACAGCATGCGGGACATCAACTGCTGCATGCGGGCACCGCCGGCTGCTTCGCAGACCCAACCAAGGACGTCGGTTTCTGCGGAACGGTACTCGAACACACCGCCGTGCTCGCGGACCTTCTTCAAGCCAAGCAGGAACTCGTACATGCTGCGTGGGCCCGGGTGTGTCCAGGGCTTCCAACCGATGGCTTCCTCGAGCTGGCGAACCTCGGCATCAGGATCCGTGTATTCCTCGGAGAAGCGCACGCCGGTACGCATGTCCAAGAGATTGCGCACCGTGGCACCGGCATATCCAGAATATGCCAACTGAGGCACATAAGCGGTCACGGGCGCATCCAAGTGCAGAAGACCCGAGCCCCACAGGGAGCCTGCCACCAGGGACACCAGGGACTTGCTCACGGACATCAGCAAATGCTTGGTGTTCGGAGCCATGCCGCTGGGGTAATGCTCGGCGAGGATCTTGCCGTCGTGCTCGACCAGCCAACCGTCCGTGTAGGTCCAGTCCATGACTTCGCCCACGGTGAGGAACCGGCCGTCGACCGTGACAAGGGGAAGGTTCTCCACGGGTGCGGGAGCACTCTCGAACGGGGCTGCCGGTGCCGCGGCGCGCGAAATGGCTGCGGTGGGCAGGATGTCCGCAATGTGCTGGAAGGACCACGCGAGTTGCTCGGGGGTCTGCCAGTTGTTGAGAGTGACTCCCATACCCGGGGAGCCGCTGGTCTCGCTGAGCAACCTAGGCCTTCAAACCTGCGGATCCTTTGGCCCCTGCTGGACGTACCAGGGGAGTCACGGTGTACATGTCACGGAAGGATTCGATCAAGTGCTTGGCTCGAATGCTCAGCGCGGTGCCATTGCCGGTGTCACGCTGCAACCGCCCGATCGAGACAATGATGCCCAAATCTGCGCCCTTCCAACGGAACTCGCCGGGACCGTAGATCCGCATGAAAAAGACTTCCGACGAGTTCTGAAGCTGGTGCCAGTCTAGCGCCGGGCG
>JAKDKI010000055.1 GCA_030453435.1 Kocuria sp. | reverse complement strand
CATTTCCAAAATCACCCGGGTCGTTGACCGTCAGCAACTTATCCGCCCTGCAATGCTCAGCTGCAGCGTGCACATGATAGTCATGTTCGTCAGACCCGGCAAAGGGCACATCAGACGGAAAAGTTTCTATAACCTCATCGACGCACTCCATCATGAGGTCACGTCGGTGTTTTATCGCGTTCCCAGACATTGTTGGGTGCGCCTTACGCATGTTATACAGCACTTCAACGAAGACGTCCTCTGAAGAATGGATCTGGAACATTCCTTCGTTGCTGTTTCGAAGAAAAAATAACCAGTCCATGAGGGTCTTGCTAAAGAAGATATTCGCGTCAACAAAAATGCGCTGGGTCACCCCTCGAGCTTAGTGGACACGCCAGCGCATTTTCGTACATGTCAGTCAGTCCTCGAACTGTTCCTCTAGTTCTGCATCCAACGCACGAAGCTTCTCGAAAGCGGTTTGGCGCTTGGACGCCAACTTTTTACGATGACTGAGAACATCATCCCTGTGAAATCGCCGGTGTGACCCCACCATGAACGACGGAATATCGCCGTCCTTCGCCCACTTCATGAGGGTGGGCCTGGAGACGCTGAGGACATCCGCCGCTACGGTGCTAGTCAGCTCCTCGGGCATTTGCCCAATGCTCACTGAACCGTTAGTCGCCAAAGCCTCAAGGGTGTTCATCAACACCCGCTCAATCCCCCGCGGAAGCACATGCTCAGTCCCGTCTGGGTGACGGATGACCAGCGTGCCACCCTGGGCGCCTTCCTGCTGCACGGCAGACTGTGCTTCCTCAATGGTGGCTCGATCGATGGCAATCCGGTCCCGTGTGTTCGCGATGACAGCCATGATCACTCCCTAACCTTGAATAGGATGCTCGCTTGAATCCCAAGGGTAGCCTAGTTTCACTTATAAGTGAAGACTGCCCCGGCGGATTGCTGGTTTGAGATCATGGTGCCCCCAGGACACCCACCAAATCCACTTCCTTCGCAGCTGAGACTCCGTGGCGGGGATGATCTCGTAGCCGAACACCGTCCGACCAGTCGAGGATTCCGCGAATGTTCTCCTCCGCGCTCCTCGTCTTCAGTCCGTGATGACGAGCCAACCTCGCTTCCACGTTGAAGAACGCGTGCCGTGACGTGTCCGACGGCGGCAACCACATAGGGATATCGAGCCACGGCCGAATCTGGTGGTCCTCCAGGAAGCTTTCTGAGATCCCAATCCGATCCACCGAACTCCCGGCTACTCGTTCAACTTCGCTCAAGAATGAAGACAACGTGGTGGGCGGCGCAACCGCATTGAACGTACCACTCTCGGCTGCCATCCCCAGGTGGACCAGCCACTCCGCCAAGTCCCTGACATCTATGAACTGCAGAGAAGCGTCGATCGCTTCGGGCACGATGTGCCGCCCCGAATCCGCAAACCGCATGACCCAGTAGGTGAGTCGATCGCTCGGATCCCCCAGACCCACGATCACTCCTGGCCGAACGATGTGGTGGCGGGCAAAGCGTCGTCGAACTTCGGACTCTGACAGTGCCTTGAACTGGCCGTAGGCATCCATGGAATTCGGGTCCACATCGCCCTCGGCGACATCGAAAACCGGTGAATCCTCGGTCAGAGGTCCCTCGACCGACATATCCGAATACACGTTGCCCGTGGAGATGAACACGTAGTGAGCGTCGTCGTTGACCAAAGCAGCCACGTCCCGAACGTGCCGCGGGTGCTGACCGGACAGGTCGTAAATGACGTCCCACGAGGTTCCAGCCAAACGCGACATGTCCCCGTCACGGTCGCCATTCAGCTTGGGGACGTCCTCGAAAAGGTCAGGGTTCGTTGTGCCCCTGGTGCTTAGTGTTACATCGTGGCCGAAAAGCGCCAGGAAACGCACCAAGTGCGCACCCAAGAAGCCGGTCCCGCCAAGTACCAATACATTGGTCATGACGGGACCGTAGCAGGGCCGGCCGGAATCAGTTCTTCGTGGCCGGGTCTTCGTCCTTGTTGTCGGTCATGGCCCCGACGCCCTCATCGGCCGGTTCAGCGTCTGCCTCGGCGCGGTTGTTGAGTTCTTCGCGCTCTTCGTCGGCGCTCATCTTGATTGAGTCTTCGCCGGGCTTGCCGTTGTTCTGCAACTGCATGGGTGCTCCTTCGAGTGTCCTCAAGCCGTTTCGGCATCGGCCGCTCAACAGCGTGCCGACCCGCAACGGGCCTTGTCCCACTGAGCATTCCCGCTACTAAGTGGGCTGTCAATCACCCGAAAGGGTCCCCGTTCGGTGAACCCCGACCGAGCGGCGTCGGCTTCCCCGAGAGACGTGAACCGGTGGATCGAATGTCGGCTGTGATCCTTTTGAGAGTCAGCAGCCGTTAGCAGCCTCGTTCTCGGCAACGCGCTTGATCGCGGCCAATGTTTCCGGAATGCCCCGCTGCGCTGTTTCGCGGCGCTGCTCGGGTGCATCCGGGCCTTTGTTTTTTCGCAGCCAGTCCCGCCCTGTGGGCAGTACATGCCACGTCTCGGTCAGGCGGGAACCGTAGTCAGTAGGTTCGATGATGTAGCTCCACCGGGCCACCCCGCCAAGATCCGGGGCCACGAGCCACGCGAACTCACGGGGATGATCAGCCACGAGAACCTCTGAGATGGTGGTCCACTCCACGTCATCCTTAACGTTGCGACCCGTGAACAGGTCTCCCACCTTGCCGGCGCCACCGTCTTTCCATTCACCGCCACGGCAGATGGGCGACCACTCACCGATCCGCTTGGGGTCAGAAACCATGTCGTAGAGCACCTCCGGTTCCACCGCGATATTGATGGAATCGCTGTACTGCCACTGCTTCTCGGGATCCTCAGCCATGAACCGATGCTAACTGAGCCGTTTCTCCCTCACCTAAGACTCACTGCCGCTTCGAACCCCATGCGCAGTAGCCTTTAAGTGACCGGCATTCCACTCGAAGGAGCCGTCATGAGCACCCACAACAACTCCGCACCCCGTATTCTCCTGATCCCCGGAGCCTGGATGGGCGGGTGGATCTGGGAACCCACTGTCGATGAGCTCCGCGACCGAGGACTCGAAGCTGCAACGCTCACCCTGGAGGGCCTGGAGCCCGAGGCCTCTGACGACGACATCAGCCACGTTCCCCTGGAACGGCACGTCACTCAAGTCGCCAACATGATCCTTGAGTGGCCCGACCGCCCCGTGGTTCTGGTGGGTCACTCCTACTCAGGGATGGTCGTCGGGCAGGTCGCGGATCGGTTACCCGATCGCGTGATTTCGTCCATTCACTTCGACAGCTTTTTACCCATCGACGGCCGCAGCCTGATCGATGACTGGGGTCCGGAGGAGCCCACTCGTGCTCACGAACGAGCCGACATCGAGAACGGTAACGGCCACCCTTTCCACTGGGCCGCGCCTCCTCCGCAAGCACTGGAATTCGAACCCGGTCTAACCCCGCAGGACAGGACGTACTTGTCCGAGAGATTCACACCCCACCCCGGTCACACCGTGCTCGACCCCGCGCATCTCGATCACCCCATCAGTCAGCAGAAGGGGATGTTCGTGGCCTCTGCAGCCACCAATATTCCGCACATGCTGCGCACCCCGGACGCCGCCACCTGGGACATCCGCGTCATGGAGAGCGGTCACTGGCCCATGCTCGAACGCCCGCAGGACGTGGTGGGCCTGGTCACCGAACACGTAGGGTCACTGGACTGACCGGCGGTCAATCTCAAGTGAGGCAACGACAACAGCCGAATCTCAGGTGAGGAACCTGCAGAAAAACCGCTCGGAATCGACACTTGCCTCACATGAGGCTGACCCCATGCATTTCCCTCACCTCACACCCGCTGCATTCACTCGCCACCCGTACGCTGACCCCATGACCAGCACTCGACACGTTCTGCACCGCTTCCACGGCCACATCGCAGGAGCCGGGACCGCCGGTGGCACCCGTCTGGTGCTCGGCTGTTGGTCTGATACCCCGCACGGTCCGTTCGCGGACGTCATGGTGGCCCACCCGGACGGCCGCCGCGAGCTGCTTGCCCCCGATGTATGGGTCGCGGATTTCGTGGCGAGCACCTACACGTTCGACGACGTTCGCATCGTCCCCGTGGACGTCCACCGCACCGGCACCACCAAGAACTCCACATGGACCGTCAAAGCCGGCCCCCTCACCTGGGACTTCACCGTGGGCCCGCGGGGTCCCCTGGGATACGCCTTACGGGCCGTGCCCACCCCGCTAGGCCGAACGTTGATGTTCACGCGAGCGAGCGACGTCGTCGCCAGTCGAATCATGCCCGGCGTACGCACGGTAGGAACCGCGGGGAACGACCGGCTCGAGTGGTACTCGGCGAACGACCTGCACGGACTAAGCGCATCTCAGGCCACCTGGGACGGCGAATCCCTGGGGACCATGACTGATATGAACCCGCCGCCGGACTTCGGTTTCAGCTCCACCCCGCGGCAGCCGAGCCTCACTGCCCTGACGAGCACCGTGCGCACAGGGTTCAGCCCTGGGAGTAAACCGAGAATTCTATAAGTGGTCTGCCAATTTTCAGCCAGGGACTGATAGACAAAGGGTACTGATGATTTTCAGTCCTAGGAGGTCTGTTTTGTCCACGAACGAGAACAACATCCCGCAGGTTCCGGGTGTCCCCGGCGTTGAACCGGCATCCGTTGAGGAGCCGACGTCCCCTCAGCCCCCGCTTCCCCCCAAGGACGATCAGTCCGGCCCGGAGACGGTGACGCCCACGGGCGCCGAGACTGGCGCTCCGAAGACCGCGAACGCCCAGCAGGGTGAGTACCTGACCACCGCCCACGGCGCGCGACTGAGCAACTCCGACCAGTCGCTGAAGGCCGGGGCACGCGGGCCCATCCTGCTTCAGGACCACCATTTCCGCGAGAAGATCTCACACTTCGACCACGAGCGCATCCCCGAGCGCGTGGTGCACGCCCGCGGCACCGGTGCGCACGGCACGTTCCGCGGCTACGGCACCGCATCCAAGATCAGCCGCGCCGGTGTTTTCGCCAAGGACAAGGAGACCCCGGTCTTCGTGCGGTTCTCCACCGTGCTTGGCTCCCGCGGCTCCGGTGATCTGGCCCGTGACACCCGCGGTTTCGCGACCAAGTTCTACACGGACGAGGGCACCTGGGACCTGGTGGGCAACAACATGCCCGTGTTCTTCATCCAGGACGCCATCAAGTTCCCGGACGTCATCCACGCGGGCAAGCCGCATCCGGATCGCGAGATCCCGCAGGCACAGTCCGCTCACGACACGTTCTGGGACTTCGTGTCCCTGCACACCGAGGCCCAGCACCACACCATTTGGAACATGTCCGACCGCGGTATCCCGCGCTCCTTCCGCATGATGGAGGGCTTTGGTGTCCACACCTTCCGCCTCATTGCAGAAGGTGGCAAGACGGTACTGGTGAAGTTCCACTGGAAGCCCAAGTTGGGTACTCACTCCGTGACCTGGGAAGAGGCCCAGCTCATCAATGGCGCTGATCCTGACTTCCACCGCCGCGACCTGGCAGACGCCATTGAGGCCGGAGCCTTCCCGCAGTGGGAGCTGGGCGTTCAGGTCTTCGAAGACAACGAGGACCAGACGTTCCAGGGCATCGACCTGCTGGATCCCACCAAACTGGTGCCCGAGGAACTCGTCCCGGTGGAGCCCATCGGCCTCATGACCCTGGACAAGAACACCACCAACTTCTTTGCCGAAACCGAGCAGGTGGCGTTCAACCCGAACAACCTGGTCCCCGGCATCGACGTGACCAACGATCCGCTGTTGCAGGGCCGTTTGTTCTCCTACCTGGACACCCAGATCTCCCGTCTGGGCGGGCCCAACTGGAACCAGCTGCCCATCAACCGTTCGCACGCCCCGGTCAACGACATGCTGCGCGACGGCATGCACCAGACCGCTGTGCACGGTGGCGTTGCTCCCTACCGGCCCAACTCGCTGGACGGCGGCAACCCGTTCGAGACGCCCGCGGATGAGCGTGCGTTCATTGACTTCCCGCAGCCGGTGGCCGAGTCCGTGAAGGAGCGTAAGCGCCCGCAGTCCTTCGAAGACCACTTCAGCCAGCCCCGCCTGTTCTGGTTGTCCCTGTCCGAGGTGGAGCGCGAGCACACGGCGCAGGCCTTCACGTTCGAGCTCGGCAAGTGCTGGGACGAGAACATCCGCATCCGCCAGGTCCGCAACCTCGCGGCCATCGACCCGGATCTGGGCCGCGCCGTGGCACAGGGCCTGGGCATCCCCGAGCAGGAGCCGGCCGAGACACCGGCCAAGGATGTCGAGCCGTCCGCCGCGCTGTCCCAGGTCGGTAAGACCTGGCCCACCGAGGGCCGTCAGATCGGCATCGTGGTGGGTTCGGACGTTGACGTGGCCGCGCTCAAAAACCTGATCATTGCCGTGGAAGAGGCGGACATGGTTCCGCTGGTCATCGCACCCACCGGCGGCGAGATCGGCGAGGGCATCGTGGCGCACCGCACCTACCTCACCGCGCGTTCCATCGAGTTCGACGCCGTTCTGGTCGCCTCGAACGCCGCCCCCGGCGACGACGCCCACCACGGTTTGGACGCCAAGGCCGCCGCCGCGGGACCCGAAGGTCTCGACCCCCGCGTGGCCCTGCTGCTGCAAGAGGTGTGGCGTCAGGCCAAGGCCGTGGGTTCGTGGGGTTCGGGCAACGACGTGCTGAGCACGCTCAAGCTCGATGACAGCGCCGGCGTGCAGACTGGCAGCGATCCCGTGGAGGTCTTCAAGACCATCATGGAGCTCCTGAGCCAGCACCGTGCGTGGGACCGCTTCCCGACCACGGGTCGCTTGGCCTAAGCGTCAGCCTGATCTGACGCAGTAAGAAGCAGCTGCCGCCCCACGGACTCCCCGTGGGGCGGCAGTTTTTTGCTCCGGAAGGTGACAGTTGAGCGGTATCCCGCGAGCGCCGTCGTCACGTTAAGCTCCTAGTCACCCGGCTGTCAGGCTGTGGAGGCACAGTGTCTGCATGTCGACTTCACAGCCCGCCGGTGAGCGGAAACTCGGAAACCTTTCGGCCAAGGACACCCGGACGCTGCGCGAGTTCATTCGGGTGCGCGGCCAGGCGTATTTGAAGGACCCCAACGTCAGTTCGATCGGGGTCGGGTACAAGGTGGTGGACGGTAAAACCACGGATCAGATCGCGGTGCAGTTCACTGTGCATCGCAAATTGCCGGTCGATGAGCTGGCGCTCTTGGACACACACGCCCTCCCGGACAGCATCGAGGTGGAGCAGCTGACCGTGCCCACCGACGTACTCGAAGTCAGCTATGTCCCGAGCTACGTGCTGGTTCCGGAGGCCGCACCCAACATCAGGACCCGCCGCCACGATCCGGTGGTTCCGGGCGTGAGCATCAGCAACGAGACCACGTCCGCGGGCACCCTGGGTGCCATCGTCTACGGCCGCGAGGACGGCACGCCCTACGGCCTGAGCAACTGGCACGTGCTGCACGGCCCGGGCAGCCAGATCGGTGCGCGCACCGTGCAGCCGGGCACATTCGACGACAACCGCGTGGGCCAAAACTCCTTGGGCGAGCTCGTGCGCTCCCACCTGGGACCGGCCGGCGATTGCGCCATCACGTCGCTCACGGATCGCCGTTTCGACCCCACAATTCTTGAGCTGGACGTGATCCCCGAGGAGATCGGCGACCCCGAACTCGGCGACAAGGTGGTCAAGTCCGGGCGCACCAGCGGGGTCACGTACGGCGTGGTCCGGCGCGTGGACGTGCTCACCAAGATTGATTACGGCGAGGGGTACGGCGAGCAGAACATCGGCGGTTTCGAGATCGGCCCCGATCCCTCCCGCGACGAGGCCATGGAACTGAGCGAGGGCGGTGATTCCGGTGCGGTCTGGATGTTCCGCAGAGGCAACGGCCGCACCTCCCGCGTGATGGCCTGCCTGCATTTCGCGGGTGATGCCGGCGGCGGCGCGGAATCCGCGATCGCGTGCCTGCCCGCGTCGGTCTTCGAGAAGCTCGACATCAGCCTGAGCCCCACCACGTACGAAACGGTCCGCGCGGAGGCAACCGCCGCCCCGGGCCACGGTTACGATGCGGGCTTCCTGGGCGACGACGTCGCTCTGCCCACCCTGAGCGCCGATCTCGCCAAAGACGTCGCACCGGTCAAGGACGGTGGCGAGGTGGTTCACCACACCCACTTCTCGCTGACCATGAGTGCCTCCCGCCGATTGGCCCGCTGGGTTGCGTGGAACATCGACGGGGAATCGCTCAAGAAGCTCTCCCGCAGCTCCATCAAATTCCAGCTGGACCCACAGATCGAGGCCGAGCACCAGATGGGCGACGAGGTCTACAAGGCCAACGACCTGGACCGCGGGCACCTTGCCCGCCGTGCGGACCTCACGTGGGGACCGCGAAAGGAGGCGCAGCAGGCCAACGAGGACTCGTTCTACTTCACGAACATCTCCCCACAGATCAACAGCTTCAACCAGTCCTCACGCGGTGGTCTGTGGGGTCGTCTCGAGGACGCCGTCTACGACGAGGTCGAGGTGGACCGACTGCGGCTGAGCGTGTTCGGCGGCCCGGTCTTCCACGACGACGACCGCGAATACCGCGGCGTGCGGATTCCCCGGGAGTTCTGGAAGGTGCTGGCCTACACGACCGATGGGCAGCTCACCGCCAAGGCGTTCCTGCTGACGCAGAACCTGGGTCAGCTGGAGACCCTGGACCTGCAGGAGTTCAGGACCTACCAGTTGACCTTGGAGGAGCTGACCGAGCGCACGGGTGTGCAGTTCGCTTCCACCCTCGCTGAGCAGCCGGTTCCCGAGGACCTCACTGAGCCGCGGGTGGTGGAGACCCCGGGCGACGTCGCGTGGTGACTGTCGACCCGGGATGGTGACCGGGCGGCGTCGTCGGCCTGTTCCGCGTGGGAAAGCCGCGCGGAACAGGGGGCGGCGCGCCCACGCATCCGGGTGTGGCCCAAGTCAAGTGATTGTCACGGTTCTACATGCGAGGACGCACTTCTCAACAAATATTGAGTGAGCCTGCGAGGGGGCTTTGGATGGAGCCAACTCATCTTCTTTCCGGCAGGAGCTTCCGTGCGGACACTCATCTTGCTCGCCCTCGTGGGATTCGGGGCGCAGCTCGTGGACG
The DNA here is from genome assembly GCA_030453435.1 of Kocuria sp. Taxonomy (GTDB): domain Bacteria; phylum Actinomycetota; class Actinomycetes; order Actinomycetales; family Micrococcaceae; genus Kocuria; species Kocuria atrinae. The sequence continues at coordinate 1,141 of JAKDKI010000055.1, read as the reverse complement.
GGTCGCTGGGCATGGCCTACGGCGTGACCTCGTCCACGCTGCTCCTGGCCGTGGGCTTGGCGCCCGCGACGGTCTCGGCCACCGTGCACCTGGCCGAGGTGGGCACCACGCTCGCCTCGGGTGCGGCGCACTGGAAATTCGGCAACATCGACTGGCGCGTGGTCGGCTTCATGGCGGTTCCCGGTGGTATCGCGGCGTTCTTCGGGGCTCACGTGCTGACGCTGTCCGGCGCCGCCGCGGCACCGGTGATGTCCATGGTGCTGCTGGCCCTGGGCATTTTTGTGGTGTGGCGGTTCCTGACCATCCCTGACCGCCGCCCGGACTTCAAGGGCAAGGTCCCCGGCTTCCTGTTGATTCCACTCGCCACGGTCGCGGGCTTCATGGACGCGATCGGCGGTGGCGGTTGGGGTCCGGTGGGTACCCCCACGCTGTTGGCCTCGGGGAAGATCGCTCCACGCAAGGTCATCGGCTCGATCGATACCTCCGAGTTCGTGGTGAGCCTGGGCGCCTCTGCCGGATTCCTGTTGGCACTGGGTAGCCAGGGCATTGATTTCGGTTTCGTGGCCGCGCTGCTGATCGGCGGCGTGCTGGCGGCACCGATCGCCGCGTATCTCGTGCGCCTGCTCGCCCCGCGCGTTCTGGCGATCGCCGCGGGCGGCCTGATCATCTTCACGAACGTTCGCACGCTCTTGGGTCTCGACGCCGTGCAGTCCGTCCTCCCCGGGGCCGGCGCCTATTACGCGATCCTGGGTGCGCTGGCCGCACTGTGGATCGCCGGCATGGTGTGGGTGGTTCGCCGCGAGCTGGCCGACCGCAAGGCAGAACGGTCCCCCGACGAGCCGGAGAAGGTGCTGGTCAACCAGTAGTACCGACGACGCCGCTCGGTCGGCTCATCACCGGCCGGCACCGCAGTGGGGCGGCCACTATCGGCCGCCCTACTGCGCTTCTTCCCGACGGTCCGGCTACAGGGTGAGGCCGAATCCGTAGCTGTACAGATTTCCGTCCCGGTCCCGGTAGGCGTACTCGTCGCCCAAGAATTTGCCCGGAACGTCGCGCGGTGAATCGGCAATGGCTTGCGCGGAGACCGGCAGGGTCATGGGCAGGCGACCGGCGGGGCCGCCATCTTCTCCGGACAGCGAGC
>JAKDKI010000330.1 GCA_030453435.1 Kocuria sp. | reverse complement strand
ACCGTTGGGTGCGCCTCGATGGTGAGGCGTGCCCAACGGACCCACCTGAGTTCTCAGAAAGGTACCGACGTGAGAACACATCCATCTTCAACCGGGTCCTCCACCGACAGATCCGGAGCAGGCCGAGATACCAAAGGCCTTCGCGACAGGGGTGCCGTCACCGTGGAAACCGCGGTCGTCATGCCAGCTCTGGTGCTGTTGCTCGCGGTCATGTTGGCGGCAGCCGCCGCCGGGATGACCCTGGTGCGGTTCGAGGAAGCGGCCCGGGCATCTGCCAGGGCCGCAGCCCGAGGGGAAACCGTGGCCGTGGCACAAGAACGCGCGCGTGAGATTGCCGGTGAAGAATCCACGGTGACCGTGGCCGCCGGCTCCGACCGCGTCAACGTGACGGTCAGCGGACCGGCACCGGGGATCCTGGGCCAGTGGAGTGATTGGACGCTTCACGCAGAGGCCATGGCCGTGACCGAGGGAGCGAGGAACGCAGATGTGGGCCCGTAGTGTCCCGCCCGCGGACTCTCGTCATGTCGTCAGGTCCGGCCTGTATCGGGATCACCAGACATCCGATGGTGGGAGTCCCACGAGGGGGAACCATCCCGATGAAGGGGCAGGAACCGTCCACGGGATGACCATCGCCGTGGTCATGTGTGTGCTTCTCATGGTGATCCTGCTGCTCGGGCAGGCGGGTATTTCGATGCACCGGGCTGCCAAAGCCGCTGACCTCGCTGCGCTCGCTGCAGCCGACACGGCTCGGGGCTTAGCGAGCGGTGTGCCTTGCGACGTGGCCCGGGCCGTGGCTCAAGAGAACGGCGCGGTCTTGGACCACTGCGACCTGGTCACTCCCGAACAAACCACCGTGGATGTCCGCACGAGCATCGCCCTGTTCGGTCCGTTGGAACCGCTCGGCCCCGCCGTTGGAGTATCGCGGGCAGGACCGCCGCCGGGAGAGTCGTGATGCAGTTCGTTATCGGTGAGGTGAGTTATCCGTACGCTCTTGGAGACTGCTCAGCGCTTACCCCGTTGATGTGGCAGCCGGAGCGAACCGTAGCATTCCGTTCAGCAGCTTGAGTGCGCCGGCTTTATCCAGCGGATTGTTGCGGTTGCCGCACTTGGGGGACTGCACACAGGACGGGCAGCCCGTCTCGCATTCGCAGGAGGCAATGGCATCCCGGGTGGCTGTGATCCAACGGTGAAACATGTCGTAACCACGTTCGGCGAAACCCGCGCCACCGGGGTGCCCGTCGTGCACGAAAATGGTGGGCAGCTCGGTGTCCGCGTGCAAGGCGGTGGACAAGCCACCCACGTCCCAGCGGTCACACGATGCCAACAGCGGGAGTAGCCCGATCATGGCGTGCTCGGCCGCGTGCAGCGAACCGGGTATGTCCGGTTCTTCGATCCCCATGGCAGCGAGTTGCGGCTGGTCCACGGTGAACCATGTGGCCGTGGTGGCCAATTGACGCGGCGGCAGTTCCAATGGTTCCTCGCCCACCACCTCGTTGGATGCGGCGAGTTTGCGCTGGAAACTGATCACCTGGGTCGTCACGTCCACACCGCCGCGGTGAATCGTGATGGGACCCCAACGCTGGGTATCGGCCACGGATCGCACGCGAACCTCGGTCACGTCCCGGGCAACCGTGTAGAAATCGGGGAACGCATGTCGCACGGAGGCCACGTTGAACTCTTCGTCCAAGTCCTCGACCAGGTACGTGCGTCCCTGGTGCACGTACACCGCACCCGGATGGGCTTGATAGTGGGATTGTGGTGCACCCACGGTGCCCAGGACAGCCCCGGTCTCCGAGTCCATGATCTGTACCGGACCACCGTCCCCGGAGCGAATGGACACCATGTCGGCCGGGCGTTCGGAGCGAGTCCAAAACCACCCGCTCGGGCGGCGTCGGAGGTGGCCGGCGGCCTCCAAGGACTGCACGACATCGTGGGCCGTGGGTCCGAACTGGTCGAGCTCCGTGGCCCGGATGGGGAGTTCGGCCGCCGCGGCACACAAGTGTGGAGCCAACACGTACGGATTGGACGCCTCGAAGACCGTGGCCTCCACGGGCACGTCGAAAATTGCCTCGGGATGGTTCACCAAATAAGTGTCGAGTGGATCGTCGCCTGCAATCAGAGCTGCCAGCGCATGCTGACCGGCTCGTCCGGCGCGGCCAATCTGCTGCGTGAACGAAGCCCGGGTGCCGGGCCATCCGGCGACCAGAACGGCGTCGAGACCGGCGATGTCAATACCAAGCTCCAGCGCGGAAGTGCTGGCGACTCCCAACAGCCGACCGTCGCGCAGTGCCTGTTCCAGTTCGCGCCGTTCCTCGGGAAGGAAACCCGCCCGATACGCCGCGACCCTGTGCCCGAGCGAAGGATCGATCTCTTCGAGCTGCCGGTGCGCAATCTGAGAAATGGTCTCGGCACCCCTGCGCGAGCGAATGAAGGCAATCGTGCGGATCTGTTGCAGCACCAAGTCGGTGAGCATGTCTGCAGATTCGGCGGTCACCGTGCGACGGGACGGGGCGTTGTTATCGGAGCCGCCCGGTGACTGCTCCGGCTCCCACAGCACCACGGTGCGCGAACCGTGCGGCGAGGTATCGCGCTCCACCGTAGTCACATCGCTGGGTGGAGCACCAATTAACCGGGAGAAGGATTCCTGCGGCGAGGCGCTCGTGGCGGAGGCGCCCACGAAGATCGGATCCGCCCCGTAATGCGCGGCCACCCGCCGCAACCGCTTCATCAGGACGGCCACATGGGAACCGAACACACCCCTGTAGGAGTGGGCTTCATCAATGATCACGTAGCGCAGCCGCCGGAAGAATCGGGACCAGCCCGTGTGATTGGGCAGTACCCCGTGGTGCAGCATGTCCGGGTTACACAGGATCACGTCCGCGTGCTCACGGATCCATCGGCGCTCGCCGGTGTCGGTATCACCGTCGTAGGTGGCCGCACGCACGTCATCGAAGCCCAGTGAGCGCAGTGACATCAATTGGTCCGCGGCGAGCGACTTGGTGGGGGACAGGTAGAGCGCGGTAGCTTCTTCGGGGTGGTGCAACAGCCCGGGCCGGGAAGTGATGGCCAGCTTCCCGCGATGGACAGCATTGAGCACTAGTGACTGATAGACCAGCGATTTTCCGGATGCCGTTCCCGTGGCAACGATCGTGT
>JAKDKI010000329.1 GCA_030453435.1 Kocuria sp. | reverse complement strand
CGCGACGTCGTACGTGGTGGCCGTGGGGCAGGCAAACCCGGCGTCGGTGGGTCGCGAGGTCGAGGGCAACGCACCGCTGGGCGTGGGGCACAGCCTGGTGGCCGCACCGAACGGTTCGGTAATCGCGTCCTTGGAGGATGCACCCGATTACCGCGTGGTGGACCTGGATCTGGAGCTGGTGGAGAAGACCCGCAAGGCCATTCCGGTGTTGGAGAACGCTCGCGACTTCTCGTAGCGGTTTTAAGGTTCCCTATGACTGAAATCCATGCGCGAAAACGGGATAGGGAACCAGGAATCACGGGTGATGTGCGCGCTGGGTGAACGACCGCTGACAAGGCTGAGAGCCGCGCGTAGGGTGGAAACAGTTGTCCTGATAAGCACGCTGAGTGATTCGGCGTGGGAGCAACACCACTCTTGGAGGTTCACATGTCCCAGAAGAACAACGGCCCCGTGCGCTTTGCCGTGGTGGGCGTCGGTCAGATTTCCCAGCAGGCATTCATTCCCGGGCTCTCCCGGATCGAGGATGCTGAACTTGCGGCGTTGGTGACGTCCAGCGCGGAGAAAGCGGAGGAGCTCGGCCAGGAATTCGGCGTGGCCACCTACTCCTACGAGGAATACCCGGCGTTGCTGTCCTCCGGAGACATCGACGCCGTTTACGTTGCGACCCCGGTGTTCCGGCACCGAGAGTTCGCGGAACCGGCCCTGAACGCTGGCCTGCACGTGCTGCTCGAGAAGCCCATGGAGACATCGGTCGAGGACTGCCAGGCCATCATCGATGCCGCGGAGAAGTCAGGTGCCACGCTCATGGTCGCCTACCGGTTGCACCAGGAACCGGGCACCGTGGAGATGATCGAAAAGGTTCGGGACCAGAAGGCCATTGGAAACCCGCGTTTCTTCTCGTCCGTGTTCTCCCAGGACATCACGGAGGAAAACCACCGCGGGCACTCCGGATATTGGGGCGGACCGATCCCGGACATGGGCACCTACCCGCTCAACGAGGTGCGCCACCTGTTCGACTCCGAACCCATTTCCGTGCACGCCATGGGCGTTCGCACCCCGGGCCGCGAGTTCAACTTTGATGACACCGTGGCCGTGACCCTTCGCTTCCCGGAAGATCGGGTCGCCCAGTTCACCATCTCGTACGCATCCGAAGCTGCGGACCGGTTCACGATCGCCGGCACCGAGGGTGAAATCACCGCGGAGCCGTGTTTCGGTTTCGGCCCCGGCGTGGGGATCACCTACACCCTCACCAAGGACGGTAATTCGGAGAGCTTCACCCACGACCCGGTGGAGCAGTTCGGCGGTCAGACACAGTACTTCGTGGACTGCATCCGCAACGGTGAACAGCCCGAGCCCTCCGGTGAAGAAGGCCTTCTGGACACGCGCGTCCACGAGGCCGTGCTCCGTTCCTTGGAAACCGGCGAGACGGTCACTCTGGACCCGTACGAGCGTGACCGCCGCGTCACCTCGGAACAGGTCCGCAGGGTCACCCCGGCCGACGAACCCGAGGACGACGAGATCGTGGACCAGGTTCCCCAGAACGGCTGATCAACCCGAACCGTCCCAGTCTCCGGAACACAGGTTCCCGGAATCCAGCCCCAAGAACCCGGCCCACAGAACGGACGCCCACCATGGCCCAGCAGTTCGAGTACGAAACCCGTCTGACCCAGCCTCGTGATGACGTCTTCGCGTGGCATCAGCGCCCCGGCGCCCTGATGAGGCTCACCCCGCCATTCGGCGGTGGGCCGGACAAGGTCACGGAGGCCCCCACGGATGGGATCGAACCCGGCTCGCGCGTGAAACTGGGGGTGTCCGTTCCGGGAACCTTCGGAACCGTGCACGTGCCGTGGACCGCGCGCCACGGTGACTGGGATCCCCCGCACTACTTCACTGATCGCATGGAACGCGGGCCGTTGGGGGAGTGGGAACACCGGCACAACTTCGAGGAGAGTCCCGAGGGCGGCACGGTCGTCCGCGATCAGGTGACGGTGCGTACCCTGCCTCAATCGCTGGAGAATGCCAGCGGTCCGAGCGACAAACTGATGCGTGGTCAGTTGGAACGCATCTTCGCCTACCGGGAACGCCAGTTGCGCGGAGACCTCGACTTCCACGATGAGCATCGCGGCCCCCGGCTGCGCATTGCCGTGGGCGGGGCCTCCGGGCTGATCGGCTCGCAGGTGTGCGCGCTCCTGGAAACCGGTGGACACGAGGTGCTACGGCTCAAACGAGGCGCTTCATCCGGCCCCGGGGTCATCGGCTGGGGCCCGGCCAAAGGTCGACTGAACCCACACGATTTGGCGGGGATCGACGTCGTACTCCACCTGGGCGGGTCAAGTATCGCCACCCGCTTCACGGACAAGAACAAGGACGAAATCCTGTGCTCACGCGTGGAGAGCACCCAGTTGTTGGTGCGGGCGATCGGGCAGGTACCGGCGGATCAACGGCCGCGGGCCCTGGTGGTCGGATCGGCCGTGGGCTATCACGGGACTGATCGCGGTGACGAGATCCTGACCGAACAGCAACCCCCCGGTGAGGGATTCCTGGCCCACGTGTGCGACGAGTGGGAGAAAGCCGCGCACGGTGCGGAGGCTTACGGCGTGCGCGTGGTCAATGTGCGCACGGGGCTGGTGCTGACGCCCAGCGGCGGTCTGCTGCGGCCCCAATTGCCGCTCATGACCGCGGGACTGTCCGGGCCGCTGGGCGGGGGCAAGCAGTGGCAGAGCTGGATCGGGATCGACGACATGGCCGGAGCGGTTGCGCACCTGGTGCTGTCCGAGGATGCCTCCGGTCCGTACCACGTGGCCGCGCCCAACCCGGTGCGGCAGAAGGATTTTGCGCGCATCGTCGCGGGAGTACTGCACCGCCCAGCGATCGTTCCCACCCCGCTGGCCGGCCCGCGTGCGCTACTCGGTAAGGAAGCCACGGAGGAACTGATCGCGGCAAGCCACCGGGTGGACGTGTCCAAGCTCCTGAGCGCCGGCTATCGCTTCCGGCACGAGAACCTGCGGGACTGCGCGGAGCACATTTTGGGGCGGGTGGACTGAGCCGCTTGAGACGAGGCACTCAGCCCCTTGAGAGACGCAGGATTTAGTACTGCTGATCTGAGACGTGAGATCGGGTCAGCACCATCAGATACGCAATGGAGGAACACATGGGAAACAC
>JAKDKI010000328.1 GCA_030453435.1 Kocuria sp. | reverse complement strand
CACCCGGAAGCTGGTGTGCCCCGGGGTGTGCCCGGTCGAAGGGATCACCACGGGGTGCCCCGGAAGATCTAGAACCTCCCCAGCGCGCGCGGCGAAAGGGCGCAGCTGAGTCGGCCGCAACCGCTGCGAGTCGAGGCCCCCAGCCTCCACCGCGTGATGAATCCAGGCCCCCCACAGCGGCGACGCAGCGGCCTTGGCATAGGCCGTCTCCGAGTCGATCTGGATGGGCGTCTCCCCGGTCGCATTGCCCAGCTCCGCGGCCGCGCACCACACCGGAACCCCGTGAGCAGCCAGCCGGCGGGCAGCGCCCACATGATCCACGTGGGCGTGGGTGAGTAGCACCGCCTCGGGAAACCCCCGAATGCCCGCGGCCCGTGCTGAGGCCATGACCCGGTCCACATCCCCGGGATACCCACTATCCACCAGCAACCAGGACTTTCTAGTGCCGACGACAACCCAGTTCGAGGCTGGGCCCGTCACCAGCGCGAGACCGGAATCAAGTACATGGACGTTCTCGTGCGTATCCCAGGAAGTCATGCATCGACCCTAGGCAAGAGCGTTTTTGAGGTTTTGGAAGGACTCAGCCACAGCGCGTGCATTCAGCAGCCACCGATCCTGGTACGCGGTCACGAACTCCCGGGTCTGCAAGGCAGAAAGAATCTCGGAGACACGGTCGATCGGAAGTGAAGTCGCCTCAGACAGTTCGGAGGCACAGGCCCAGCAGCAGTCAGACATCGAGCGCAAGATTGCCAGAGTCTCAGAGCAGGCCAACAAGGACAGGACAGGGGCGGGGGCACGAAAACGAGTCGTAGGCACAGCGAGCTACCTCCAGGTCAGTGGGCACAGAAGTACCCACGTTCGGGACAGCAGCTCGGGCATCCGCCCTGCACGGCTTCTAGCGGAAAACGATAACGAGGGACACTTTTCCATGCAACCGACAAGTAACATGAACACTCTCAAGAAGGAGGATTGATGACGTATCACTGGGTGATCGTGGATACCGACCCTGAGCATCACACCATTCGGTTGCTTCAAGTCGGGAACATGCGATACCCGGGAAAATCCGTGCGCAAGAACCTCCCGAAGCACCTCCGGTACGCCCTGCACCAACACCTGGAAAACGCAGCCCTCCAGGGGCAAGCCTTCGATGATGTAGAGGTGATCGAGGGGAGGCGGCAACGGGTGTACGTCGAGCCCGTGTGCTCCCCTTACTCAGGGGTGCCGGTCGGGGCCTACGGCATCGTTGTGCCCGTCGAAGAACGATTGCCGGTCAAGCCTCACGTTGGTGCTCTGGAGTGGCGCATCAGTGACCACCGCGAGATCTATTGGGACGAATCCCTCGTGGCGCTCTACAGCATGCACGAAGCGCACATGGAGCACGTGCCCGGCACCAACAAGGCCGTCTACCGGCCCTCCTCAGAGTGGCTGATCGGGTTCGTGGACGCAGCAGACCAGGACAAGCTCCAGCGGCTGATCGACGCCGCTGCCCAAGGGCCATTCCGGGGGATCGTCACGGTCAGCTACACCATCCACCCCTCTGGACTGCCCTCCCGGGTGGTGGAGCTGACCGCACGCAACACCCGCGGCGCTGATGGGACGACCATCTTTCTCGGGATGGTGCGTGAGGTGCCCGAGCAGTTCGACCCCATCATTCCCGAAGCCCTGCCGGCACCAGCCGATCAAGCCGCGGCCTTAATCGAGCTGATGCCCGATGTGCCGCTGACGCAGATCCGCGCTGACACGGGCGAACTCGTACAGTCCTTCCCCAGCTGGGAGGATGCCGGTCTGGCCAGTCTGCACGAGCACGATGTGCGCGACCTCGTAGACCCCTCTCGCCATGGCGAGCTGGACCAGATTCTTGGCAACGCCGAGATAGAACACCCGGTCACCGTGATGCACGACGTGCCCCTGCGCTGCGCTGCCGAGGAGCAGATCACTGTGGACCTGTGGCTCAAACGCCTTGGCGGGCAGTACGTGATGATCCGGGTGGCTCGGGTCTAGTCCTCGTTGAAGATGTAGGCCTCTGGGGCAGACATCAAGGAACGCAGCGTCTTCTCGCTGACTGAATACCGAATGGTGCGCCCCCGCCTGCGCTCCACGGGTAGGTCTGCCTCTACTACACCGATGCGCTCTAGCTCGGCCAGATGGTTGCCCAGCGTTGGATTGGCGATCCCCGTGGCCTCTGCGATGTCCACTCGCAGCGATGGGCCGTTTTTCTCTAGAAAACGCACCACCGACATCCGCGCCCTGTTGCCGAAGACAGCGATGAAGTGTTCGAGCTGTTCGGGCTGATCCGCGGGTCGCACAAGTTTCGGCATGGGTCCCATTTTGACCAACTTCTTTCCGGTTTGCGAGTGGAGACGACTCCATGAACACCCGTCCGGCTTCCATGGACTCGCTTATTGATGAGATAGTATCTCTATATTAGACTATCGACTGTAAACGAAGCCTCTCCCGTCATTAGGGAGCACACGAAGGAGACCCCATGTTTTCTGGACAGAGCGTTGCGGACTGGCTGCGCGAGAACATCATCATCGTGGAGATCATCATCCTGTCGATCTCCCTGTTCTGGGCCGCGAACTCGGGCAAGACCCGCGAGTTCATGCTGAAGCTGGGCCTGGGAATCTTCGCCATGGCGTTCCTGGCGATCGCCCTGAACTACGAGGCCGTGGGCGAGTGGATTCGCGGCATCCTGGGCGCCTGAGTCCATGAGGGTCTACACCGACGACGATCTGCGCAGGATCGACCGCACCTGGCTGGGGCCGCCGAACAAGCGCCTGCCCTGGGTGGCCACCTACCGCCAGTACGTGACCATCATCGTGGCGGGTCTCACCCTGTTCGCGGTGATGCTCTTCCTCGGCTTCCCCATGACCGAACTGTCCTTCCAGTTCGTGTGGTTCCTCCTGACCTACTTCTCGGTGAAGTCCTTCAACGCGTACTACCGCGACGACGTCGGCATCCTCGTCAACGGCATCACCGCCTACCAAGAGCTGTCCGTGCCCCGCGAGGATGCCGACGCCGGCTACTCCCACGTGCTGAGCCTGCACACCACCCGTTACTCGCCCGACCAATGCCGTCAGCTTGATCGCACCGGCCGAGCAATCATCGCCCAGCGCGTGAGCGCCTCACGCGCTCGCGGCTTCATGGATCGGAGACGCCAACGATGACCCTTACTGACACTCGCGCCAC
>JAKDKI010000327.1 GCA_030453435.1 Kocuria sp. | reverse complement strand
GTCAACTCCTACCGCCGCCTGGTCAAGGGCTACGAGGCACCGGTCAACATGGTGTACTCGCAGGGCAACCGTTCCGCCGGTATTCGTATCCCCATCACGGGCACTAACCCCAAGGCCAAGCGCTTGGAGTTCCGCGCCCCGGACCCCTCCTGCAACCCGTACCTGGCCTTCGCAGCTCAGCTGATGGCCGGTTTGGACGGTATCCGCAACCGCATTGAGCCGGCGGATCCGATCGACAAGGACCTCTACGAGCTTCCCCCCGAGGAGGCCAAGGACATCAAGAAGGCCCCGGGCACCCTCGAGGAAGCGCTGCAGGCCCTCGAGGAGGATCACGAGTTCCTGCTTGCCGGTGATGTCTTCACCGAGGACCTCATCGAGACCTGGATCGAGTACAAGCGTGAGTACGAGCTCAAGCCGCTCTCCCTCGTGCCGCACCCCCTCGAGTTCGAGCTCTACTACGGTGTGTGATCCGCTGATTCAGTGGTGAATTGATCGGGCCCCGACCAACGCACGATGGTCGGGGCTCTTTCGTGTCCTCGTCTTGTGTCGCTCTTTGTTCAACGACGACGCCCGAGCGGCCGAAGGCGGGCGCGCGGATCGTGGCCCTGCGGCGTCGTCGTGAGAGATGCACCCACCCGCAAGCAGGCTTCTAGCGGGTGGTGGTGTGCATGTCCGCTCGGTAGCGGGAGCGGAACAGTCGTTTGGTGGCAGGGTCGAAGAGCCAGAGATACACGCCGAAGGTCAGCGCCACAATCGCAGAGATGACCCGCGCCGAGATGAGGCTCAGGTCCAGATAGGGAAAGACATCCAGCTGGTCGGCCACGGCGTAAATGGTGAAGAACGCAGTGAGGAAGAACAACGTATCCAGCTGCCAGTCACTGCGGATACCGGTGATGGCGAACAGCGGGATCAGCCAGACCACGTACCAGGCCTGGATCATGGGGGCCAACAGCACGAGGGCGGCGAAAGCCCACGCGAGGCGGCGGAAGATCTTGGCGTCTCGGCCCACGAACATGAGCGCCAGAACGACCAGGGCGGACAGCACCGTGCCGATGTTGTGCACCACGTCCATCCAGACCCGCCCGTTGGACGCCAGGGAATCGCCGACAATCATGGCGAGGAAGCCGATCAGTCCAATGGGCGCGTACCAGATGAACACCGTGCCCGGTGTGGACATGGCCGCCACCCAGCCGAAACCGAACCCGTTGATCAGCCCCATGAGGCCCAGCAGAGCCAGGGAGTATGCAAGGGTCAGTGCCCAAATATAGAAACGGCGAGGCCAGGACGCGCTGCACCCCGCCCAGAGCAAACCGATGAACGGTAGAAATACCAGGGTGATGGGCTTAATACCGATCGACAAAGTGACGAGCGTGGCACCGAGCAATCCACCCTTCCAATTGCGCTGAACAGCCGCGGCATAGATGCCGAACAGCGCGAGGGCCACCATGATCGCGTCGTTGTGGACAGCCGCGATGAAGTTCGTGAGGAACAGCGGGTTCGCCACGGACAACCACAGGGCGCGAGCGGGTTTGACCCCGTGCATCCGTGCCAACCTGGGGATCACCCACATGCAGGCGATCACCGACACCACGCACATCGCGCGGAAAAGCATGACCGAAGCATCGGGGCTCGCATTCGTGACCATCACCACGAGTTGTTCGAGCCACAGGAACACGGGTCCGTAGGGTGGCGGGGATTCGGCCCAGAGTTGGTCCGCACCCAGCTGGAAGAAATTCTCGATGGTCGACACGCCATGCTCGTACGGGTTGAGTCCGCTCTGCATCACGCGGCCCTGGCCGATGTAGGAGTACACGTCGCGGCTGAACAGTGGCACCGTGAAGACCATGGGAATCGACCATGCCGTGATGGCGGCCAGCACCCATTTGCCGCTGCCATCACCCCATTTGTTGAGCTTCTGCCCCAGCCGCAGCCACTCGCGCACCAAGATCATGCTGCCCACGGCCAGGAGCAGGATGGAGAGCACCACTCCCCCGGTTTCATAGCGCATCCAAATAATCAGGGGGTTCTGCCGCAGTGGCGAAATGCTGGCCAACCAGCCCACGCCCAGCGATCCGATCATCACCATGAAAGAGCCAATGGCCCCCATGATCACTGTCCGGAGCGGCGACTGTGAGGTGTAGGCAGATCCCTGGCGAGTGGCCAGAACAGTTCCCGGGTGGGGGTCCGAATTGGAGCGGTCGGCAGCCTTGGGGTTGCTCTTCACAGCCATGCCTCCAGGTTGCCTGTCGCTGAATATTGTGTCTCACCCTACCGACGCCGCCGCGCGGGCAGACCTGCGAAAGGCCCCGGAGCGGCGTCGGCCTGAATCCTATCGCGATGCGCGGGGCGCACGCGCGGCGGCCTCCGGCGCGGTAAGTTAGAGGACGTGTCTATTTCTAATCAGAGAATCGTGTGGATCGACTGCGAGATGACGGGACTGTCCCTGTCCGACGACGCCTTGATCGAGGTGGCGGCGCTCGTGACAGACGATGAGCTGAATGTCCTGGGTAACGGTGTGGACGTGGTCATCAAGCCGACCGAGGCCGCGCTGGAGCAGATGAATGACTTTGTGCGTGACATGCACGTGAAGTCCGGTCTGCTGCCCGAGTTGCCTCAGGGTATGGGGATGGAAGAAGCCGAGGCCGAAGTTCTCGAGTACATCAAGGAATGGGTTCCCGAGCCCCGCAAGGCTCCCCTGGGCGGTAATTCCGTGGGGACGGATAAGACCTTCCTCAGTCGAGACATGCCCAACTTGGTGGACCACCTCCACTACCGCGTGATCGATGTCTCCACCATTAAGGAACTCGCACGCCGCTGGTACCCCCGCGCCTATTTCCAGGCGCCGGAGAAGACCGGCAATCACCGAGCGCTGGGTGATATCGAGGATTCCATCGACGAACTGCGCTACTACCGGCAGATCCTGTTCGCGGCAGAGCCCGGTCCCAGCTCCGACGACGCCCGCAAGGTTGCGGCGTTGATCAACGCTTCCCAGACGCGTTCCGGCAACGCCTGACCGGCGATTTCCACGTCGCGTGCCCGATGCGGAGTTAACGCGAACTTTGCGCTATAGTGGTCGTCGTTGCTCGCGCAGGTGTTCCACCTCGTGACGAGTACATGGTGGGCGTAGCTCAGTTGGCAGAGCGCCTGGTTGTGGTCCAGGAGGTCGCGGGTTCAACCCCCGTCGTTCACCCC
>JAKDKI010000326.1 GCA_030453435.1 Kocuria sp. | reverse complement strand
GGGCAGTGGCGCACCGAGGTCGACGATGCCGCTCGCACCGGGCGGTCGCGCCGCGAGACCAACGACGCCGCTCGCACCCTTCCACGCGACGGTTCCGGAGGCCTGTCGGATTCCACGTCCGACGGTGGGACGTCCGGCACCACCTCTCCCAGCAGTGCCACATCGAGTAGTTCCTCGACCGGCGGCGACCCTTCCCGTGGCGCCGTGCTGTTCGTGGACACCTTCACCCGTGGATTCCGACCAGAGGTGGTGGGTGCGGCCGCCCGGGTTCTGGCGGGCGCGGGGGAGTCGGTGGAGTGCTCGGCGGACGTGTGCTGCGGGCTCACGTGGATCTCCACGGGACAGTTGGGCATCGCCAAGAAGATGTTGAATCGCGCGGCGTCGGTATTGGATGACGGAACTGACCGCCCCATCGTGGTCATCGAACCCAGTTGCGCGGCGGCCCTGCGTAAGGACCTGCCGGAACTCGTGCACACCGAGCAGGCGCAGCGGGTGTCGCGCAGGGTCACGAGTTTCGCGGCGCACATTACTTCTCTGGCGGGTCAGGACAGGCTGGCAGAGCCGGCGCGGCCGCTGCCGCAGCGCGCCGTCGTGCAGACCCATTGCCACGAGTACTCGGTGTTCGGCCCCGCCACGCAGCGCAGGGCGCTCGCTGCCGCGGGAGTGGCCGAGGTGAACGAGGCGAATGGCTGCTGCGGAGTGGCCGGAAACTTCGGATTCGAGGCCGAACATTACGAGGTCAGCATGAACGTCGCAGAAACGTCCCTGGCCCCGGCCTTGCGCGCGGCTGCACCGGACACCGCGGTGCTCACGGACGGATTCTCGTGCGCAATGCAGGTGAATCAACTGGATCCCAGCGCACGTGGCACGCACATCGCCGAAATCCTGGACCCCGGATCTCCGACTACTGAAACACCGACTACTGAAACCCCGACCGCTGGACACCGGACCACCGGAACCCCAACCACATGAATCTCAGGCATCGGGCTCTAGGCCATCGGGCTCGCCAACGTCGAACGAAGGAACTCTGATGAGCACACACACCACCGAACACCGCACCTCGCAGGCCGCGCTGGATGCGGTGGCCACGGTCAACACGGGAACGTTCATCGATGGGCAGTGGGGCGAGGCTGCCTCCGGAGCCCGCTTCGACGTGCTCAACCCCGCGACCGAAGAGGTCATCGCCACCGTGGCCGACGGCGGACCCGAAGACGCCCAGCGCGCCATCGAGACCGCCGGGCGGGTTCAGAAAGAATGGGCCGCCACTCCACCGCGCGAACGCAGCGAAATCCTGCGCCGCGCGTACGACCTGATCATGGAACGCCAGGACGACCTGGCCCTCATCATGACCACGGAAATGGGCAAACCGCTGGCCGAAGCCAAGGGTGAGGTGGCCTACGCCGCCGAGTTCTTCCGCTGGTTCTCCGAGGAAGCCGTGCGGATCGGCGGCGACCAGACCATGACCGGTGACGGCAAGAACCGCATCATGGTCTCCAAACAACCCGTGGGCCCGTGCGTGCTGGTCACGCCGTGGAACTTCCCCCTGGCCATGGGCACCCGCAAGATCGGACCGGCCATCGCCGCCGGCTGCACCATGGTGTTCAAACCCGCGAACCTCACGCCGCTGTCCTCCCTGGCCCTGGTCGACATCCTGCTCGAGGCCGGGTTGCCCGCCGGAGTGCTCAACGTGGTGTGCACCAAGAAAGCGTCCTCGGTGGTCGGCCCGTGGATGGCCAGCGGGATCGCTCGCAAGGTCAGCTTCACCGGATCCACGGATGTGGGCGTCCGGCTCCTGGAGCAAGCCGCGCAGCACGTCATGCGCTCCTCCATGGAACTGGGTGGCAACGCGCCGTTCATCGTCTTCGAGGACGCGGACCTGGATCGCGCGGTCGACGGCGCTGTGGCCGCCAAGATGCGCAACATGGGCGAGGCTTGCACCGCAGCCAACCGGTTGTTCGTCCATCGCTCGGTCATGGACGAGTTCTCCCGCAAGCTCGCCGAACGGCTGGGCGGGCTATCGGTGGGCGACGGCGCTCAGGACGGGACCGACGTCGGGCCCCTGGTCGAAGCCAAGGCTCTCGACAAGGTTCAGGAACTCGTGGACGACGCCGTGGCCAAGGGTGCCACCGTGGAATGTGGTGGTTCCCGCCCTGATCGCCCCGGGTTCTTCTACAGCCCCACCGTGCTCTCCGGCGTGGACCCGGGATCGCAGTTGATGACCGAGGAGATCTTCGGCCCCGTGGCGCCCGTGATCCCCTTCGACTCAGAGGATGAAGTGGTTGAGATGGCCAACGACACCCCGTGGGGACTCGTGGGCTACCTGTTCACGCAGGATGTGGACCGCAGCTTCCGCGTGAGCGACGCCCTGGAGGTCGGTATGGTCGGGCTCAACACGGGCATCGTTTCCAACCCCGCCGCGCCGTTCGGCGGTGTGAAGGCCTCCGGACTCGGCCGCGAAGGTGGCCGCGTGGGGATCGAGGAATTCCTGGAGTACAAGTACGTGGCCGTGCCGCGCACCTGAGGCTGGTGCTCCGCGGTTCCGGGGCGCTGGGCCCCGAAACCGCGGGGCAGCGTCGGGTCATGCGTGGATTATGGGGTGTAGCTCCTGTGCATGGTGAGCGCCTCGAGGCTTGCGAGCTAGGCATCCTCGGTGGTCAGGCGCATCACGGCGTCGCGCATGTGATCGAGCAGCAACAGGTCCACTCGGGCCTCGTCCGCCGCGCGGATGGCTTCGGTGATCTCTCGGTGCTCGTCCAGGCGGAAACTGTGGGACACGTACCGGGTTTCGAGCGCGGTCATGCACATGCGCGTTTCCACCATGAGGGTGTCGTGCATACGAATCAGGCGGGGACTTTCGGAGAGCTCCACGAGCAATTCGTGGAACGCGACGTCGGCCTCGGTCAATGCCGCAGTGTCTCCGCGTTCGATCGCCGCGGACATCTCATCGACCTTTTCGAGCAGTCGATCCGCACCGGCCTCGGGGTTGCCCGTAATGACCCGCGCGGCGGCCGCGCGCTCCACGGCGTTCCGAGCGAGATAGAGGTCGCGCACGTCGTCGTCGGTGACCTCGATGACGAACACGCCGCGGTTACGCACGCTGAGCAGCAGGCCTTCCTGCGTGAGGCGCTGCATGGCTTCGCGCAGTGGGCCGCGGCTCACGCCCAGGGAGCGGCTCAATTCCATTTCATTGAGCTGCTGGCC
>JAKDKI010000325.1 GCA_030453435.1 Kocuria sp. | reverse complement strand
GCTCACACGGTAACGGGACGAATCAGTACGTTTCCGATAGCAAAACCCGGTTCCGGAACGCCATGGGTGTTAATAATGTGAACCACATCACTCGTTGAGATTCTCAACGATAAAGAATATCCTCTATTGTCAGGAGCTCACCCGTGTCACACCCCGTCAACATCAACCCCGTCCGCGGCTTGCTCTCCAATCAGCGCTACAGCCGTGACCTGGCGGTGGTCATTTACGAGGGCCGTACCCTCAGCTACGACGACTTCGCGGGTAACGTGCGCGAACTTGCGGCGAGCTTGGCGGCGTCGGGCGTGAGTGAGGGTGACCGTGTGGTCTACCTGGGCCTGAACTCCGAAATGTTCCTGCGCACCATGTTCGCCACCTGGTGGCTGGGCGGCGTGTTCGAACCGCTCAACTTCCGTCTTGCCCCGCGCGAGGTCGGCGAGCTCCTGGCGCGCTCCGCACCTCGCGTGATGATTGTGGAGCCCGGTCACGTCCCGGTTGTCGACGCCGCTCTCGGCACCCTCGACAGTTCCGGCCAGGACGGCGCAGAATGGCCTTTCGAGACAGAGACCGTCCTGATCGACAATGATCCCGCGGCACCGCTCAACGACGGCCTCGAAGTTGCCGAGCACTGGGTTCCCCTG
This sequence comes from Kocuria sp., assembly GCA_030453435.1. GTDB lineage: Bacteria > Actinomycetota > Actinomycetes > Actinomycetales > Micrococcaceae > Kocuria > Kocuria atrinae. Next base: position 2,577 of record JAKDKI010000325.1, on the reverse strand, counting down.
AGCGGCTTCGTGCAGGGCGCAGCTCAAGTCGAACTCGGCGAGCCAGTGGAAACCACCGATGACAGCCTGGCCATTCTCATGTTCACATCTGGCACCACGGGCAAGCCCAAAGGCGTGCGGCTGAGTCACGGCAATATCTTCTGGAACGCGTTCAATGTGGATTCGCTCGTGGACACCCGCCGCCGGGACATCAATTACGCGGTGGCGCCCCTGTTCCACATCGGTGCGTTGAATTCGTTCACGGTGCGTGCGCTGGTGCGCGGCAACACCACGGTGGTCCGGCGGGGATTCGTGCCGTCCCAGGTGATCGCGGACATCGAGAACTACGGCGTGAACAACGCATTCTTCGTCCCGGCCATGTTGCTCGCGCTGACCCACGACTCCGAGTTCAAGGGATCGAAACTGGACTCCCTGCGCGCCCTCATCTGCGCTGGAGCGCCCGTACCGCCCGTCGTGATCTCCCTGTTCGAGGCCAAGAACGTTCCCGTTCAGCAGGCGTGGGGTCTGACCGAGACCGCTCCTTTCGCTACCTACCTGCCCACTGAACTGACGTACGAGAAAGCCGGTTCTGCGGGCATGCCCATGCTTTATACAGAGGTGCAGATCATGGACCCCGGCACGGGTGAACCCGTCACCGACCCCGATACCCGTGGCGAATTGTGTGTGCGCGGGCCCAACGTCACGAGCGGTTACTGGGAGGACGAGCGTGCGACCGCCGCAGCCTTCACGGACGGCTGGTTCCACACGGGGGACATTGGTTATCGGGATCCGGACGGCTATTACTACATCGTGGACCGCCTCAAGGACATGATCATCACCGGTGGCGAGAATGTTTATCCCGCGGAGGTCGAACGTGTCCTCGCTGAGCACCCGGACATTTCCGACGCCGCCGTGGTGGGCGCCCCGGACGATCAGTGGGGCGAGCGCATTGTGGCAGTTCTCCGACCGCAGCCCGGGCACGAGGTCCCCTCCATCGAGGAACTGCGACAGTTCTGCAGCGACCGCTTGGCCCGTTACAAGCTCCCTAAGGATCTCGTCGCCGTGGAAGAGGTGCCCCGCAACGGTTCCGGCAAACTCGACAAGGTAGCGAGCCGCCAGTTGGTCCGAGGCTGAGATCCCATGACGACGCCGCTCCAAGCCTGACGTCGCCCCGGGCCAGCTGTGCACCCGTCGCCAGCCTGCCGAGCCGGCAGCTCACCGAGCCGGCGGCACGAAGGCCGCGAGCGGCGTCGTCGTCCAAGACCGGCGCTCGAAACCCGCGACCGCGCCGCGCGAGCTTACTAAGCTGAACTCATGCAGCCGAAAACGGACATCACATTCCGCACCCGCAAGTGGGTCAAGCCCGAAGATCTCAATGCCAACGGCACCCTGTTCGGTGGGTCGCTGTTGCGGTGGATCGATGAGGAAGCCGCGATTTACGCGATCGTTCAGCTGGGCAATCAGCGTGCGGTGACCAAGTACATGTCGGAGATCGAGTTCGTGGCCTCCGCCGTGCAGGGCGACATCATCGAGATGGGTCTGACCGCCACCAAGTTCGGCCGCACGTCACTGACCATGCGGGCGCAGGTGCGGAACATGATCACCCGGGAACTGATCCTGAGTATCGACAAGATCGTGTTCGTGAACCTGGACAAGGAAGGCAAGCCGACCCCGCACGGGTACACGGAGATCACCTACGATCGCGACCGGATTCCCACCACCGCGGTGCCGATCGTCAACGAACTGCGCAGGCCCGAGCGATGAACCGGCTCAGTGCACAGCGACTGACCCCGAGCTGGGTCTACCACGGTGAGGGCCCCTGCTGGAGCCCCGAATGGGGCGGCCTGGCGTGGGTCGACATGCTGGCCGGGGACATTCTCACGTTTGGTCGTGACGAACAGCCGCGCCGTCAGCACGTAGGTTCCGTGGCCGCGTGTGTGCGTCCGCGCGTTAACGGCGGCCAGATCATCGCGGTGGAACGAGGCGTGCTCCTCACGGATGCCGCCGGTCATCCCGAGCGCGAGATCACCCTGTGGGAATCGCCGGAGATTCGCATGAACGAGGGCGGGATTGCCCCGGACGGCACCTTCTACATTGGCTCCATGGCCTACGACCAGTCCGAGGGCTCGGCCACGCTCTACCGGGTCTCACCGGGCCTGGAGTGGGAACCGGTGCTTGAAAACGTCACCATCTCCAACGGCATTGCGTGGTCCCCGGACGGTTCGCTCGCCTATTACAACGACACCCCCACGGGTGAGATCTCGGTCTTCAACTGGTCTGCGGCAAACGGCCTGCACAATCGCCGCACCTTCGTGAAGCCGGTGATCGATGACGACGCCGCGGCCGGCGCGTGGGACGCGGACGAAGAGTACGAACCCGGCAGCGTGTCCGCCAACCCGGACGGCTTGACCGTGGACTCCGAGGGCGCGGTATGGACGGCACTCAACGGTGCAGGACAGGTCCACCGCTATCTTCCGGACGGGACCCTGGACACCGTGGTGAGCGTGGGAGCAAAGCAGACCACCGCGTGCACGCTGGGTGGTCAGGATCTGCGGACCCTGTACATCACCACCTCCCGCGAGAACCTGCCGGACGACG
>JAKDKI010000324.1 GCA_030453435.1 Kocuria sp. | reverse complement strand
AGCAGGTTCAGCGGATCCTTGTCCCCCGCGTAGGCCTCCATGATCACGTTGAGCAGCTCGGCACGAATGATGCAGCCCTCGCGCCACAGGCTTGCGATGGTTGCCAGGTTCAGATCCCAGCCGTACTCGCGACCGGCCATCGTGAGCATGTCCAGGCCCTGGGCGTAGGAGACCAGCTTGGAGGCGTAGAGCGCCTTACGGACGTCTTCCACGAACTCGGGATCCTTGACCACGTCCTCCGTGGTGTCGCCGATTCCGGCGGGCAGGATCTCCTGGGCCTCGCGACGCATCTGGGGTTCGGAGGACGAGAGTGCGCGGGCGAATACGGACTCGGCGATGGCCGTAACGGGCGAGCCGAGTTCGAGTGCTTCCTGCACCGTCCAACGGCCGGTGCCCTTCTGGCCGGCGGCATCAGCCACGATGTCGATGAACGGCTTACCGGTTTTATCGTCCACCTGGCGCAGCACGTGCGCGGTGATCTCGATCAAGTAGGAGGAGAGCTCGGTCTTGTTCCACTCGTCGAACACGTCCGCCTGCTCGGCGGGTTCCAGGCCGGCCACGGAACGCAGCAGCTCGTGAGCCTCACCAATCACCTGCATGTCCGCGTACTCGATGCCGTTGTGGACCATCTTGACGAAGTGACCGGCGCCGTCCGTGTCGATCCAGGCGCAGCAGGGCTTACCGTCGTCGGCCTTGGCGGAGATGTCCTCGAGCATGGGGCCCAAGCTCTTGTACGACTCTTCTGAACCACCCGGCATGATGGACGGACCGTTCAGGGCGCCCTCCTCACCACCGGAGACACCAATGCCCACGAAGTGCAGGCCGTTCTCAGCGCATTCACGCTCGCGACGGCGGGTGTCCTGGAAATAGGAGTTGCCGCCGTCGATGATGATGTCGTCTCTGTCGAGCAACGGGGTGAGCTGTTCGATCACGGAATCCACGGGGGCACCCGCCTTGACCATCACCAGGATACGGCGGGGCTTCTCCAGGGAGTCCACGAGTTCCTGCATGGTTTCCGTGCGGATGAAATCACCCTCGGAGCCGTGTTCCTCAAGGAGAGCATCCGTCTTACCCACGGAACGGTTGTGAAGAGCCACGGTGTAGCCGTGACGAGCGAAGTTGCGGGCGAGGTTTGCGCCCATCACCGCGAGACCGGTGACACCAATTTGTGCTTTCTTATCTGCAGCCATGGCATAAGCCTACGCACCGCCCGGGGGTCTGAGCAGGGATTGCCCTTTGTTCCCACGCTCACAATTGGGCATGAGAAAACCCCGGACCGTGAGGCCCGGGGTTTCAATGGTGGAGACCGACGGAATCGAACCGCCGTATCTGTCACGCCCGAAGGCGATCTAGCGCACCAGCGTCCCCTGGTTCGAACGCACCTCTCGGCGCCTTCGTGACTACTACGTTAACTCATGGTTGCCCGTTCGTGCCACTCCACGCGGTGTTAATCCGCTCACACGGTGCGCCTGGATAGAATACGGCCCGTGAAAACACCAGCGAAGGCCGCAGCTATTGCTCGCGCCACCTCCCGTACATGGGTGGATTGGACCGCCCTTTTGACCGAGGCCGGTGGAGACTCGCTGTCTCATCCTCAACTTGCAGAAGTGGCTCACCGGCACATGCCGCCAGCAGTTTCGAACCCTGGATGGTGGGCACAGTCCGTGGCCGTGGCCTACGAGCAGGCCATTGGACGCCGGGTGGTCGGTCAGGATTCGGACGGTACGTTCCGGACCAGCGTGAGCAGAACAGTGACCTTGTCCCCCGATGACTCATTGGCCGGGTGGGCGCGGATTGCCGCTGACCCTCAGCTGCGGCTCGTTGATGATCTCGGAGCGTTGGTTGATTGGTCTGACGACCCCCGGACCTCTGTGACGGAGAAATGGTGGCGCTGGCGCAGCGACCTCTCCGACGGGTCCCGCGTAGCCATGGAAATCACCCGCAAACCCGACGAGCGGACGCTCATGACGCTTACTCATTCGAAGCTCTGTGGCCCCGAGGGGATCGCTCATTGGAAGACCGTGTGGAAACCGTTGTTGCAGCACATCAGCAGTGAGTAATTGAGTGACCAACAACACATAACCGAACGTTCGGTTGCAGTTGTCAGAAGCTACCTACGTGCAGGTAAGCTATACCCCAATCGGGTGCTGGCAGCTGCATCAGTTATGTCCACCCGATTATAAAAGGGCCTTTAGCTCAGCTGGTAGAGCGCTACGTTTACACCGTAGATGTCATCGGTTCGATCCCGGTAGGGCCCACCGAAGAAACGCAGAAGAGACCACCGCAAGGTGCTCTCTTCTGCGTTTCCGGGCCTGAGGGCTTCTCTCGGTTTCACTTGGCGTACCGCACCGGTCAGAATGGTGGGACATGCGTTGAACCAGACAGTTTCGGTTCCCGTTCTCACCATCGAAAGGTGTCTTCACCCTTGCGGCTCATACTCGTTCGACACGGTCAGACCAGCTCCAATGTGGGTCACAACCTGGACACTGCCGCCCCCGGCGCTGACCTCACGAATCTGGGGCGGGAACAGGCCGAGGCGCTGGTGAACACCTTGGGGGATGAACCGGTCCGAACGATGTTCGTGTCCAATCTGGTGAGGACACAGCAAACCGCTGCTCCCCTGGCCAGGCACTTCGGCTTAGAGCCTCTGGTGCGCGAAGGGCTCCGAGAGATCTCCGCGGGGGACCTGGAAATGGCCAACGACGAGGAGTCGATCCAGACCTATGTGCGGACCGCCGTGGGCTGGTCCGCGGGCGACTGGAATGCCCGCGTCCCGGGCTCCGAAGAAGACGGCCACGACGCGATCCGTCGATTCAGCGCCGTCGTCTCGGAAGCTGTCGAAGGCGCGGCCCACGGGGAAGTACCCATCCTGGTCTCCCACGGCGCCATCATTCGTGCCTGGACCGCAGCCCGGTGCGAGAACATCGGCGTGGACTTTGTGGCGCACAACGGGCTCTCCAATACCGGCGCGGTGATCATCGAGGGCTCTGACGACCGCTGGGTGGTGACTCACTGGCAGGAACAGGCTCTGGGTGGCGCGCCGCTCGAGGACCCAGCGACCGATGGCGCGGCTGCGGATCCCATCCGCTGATTGCTCAGACCGTCAGCAGCACCTTAGTGGCCCGGCGTTCGTCCATGGCCGTGTAGCCCTCCGCGGCCTGCTCCAACGGCAGTGTCAGATCGAAGACGTCACCCGGGGTAATCTCACCCTTCATGA
>JAKDKI010000054.1 GCA_030453435.1 Kocuria sp. | reverse complement strand
GATGATCTTGGGCATGGGGCAATGACTCCTTGGTTTGACGGTCACTGGACTGCCCTCCAGCCTACCCCGTGGCGGGCACCACACCCGTTGAGTTTCATTCGTGGATAGCCCGCGACATCGCGCGGGTCGATCTCACCGGGCTTCAGTCCTCTGGGTGCTCCAGGTCCTCCTGCGCCTCGATCGCGAGAGCCAAGCCTGCACCCGAATACAGATTGATCACGGTGTCAACGCCCAGCTTCTCCAGCTCAGCCACCTGATCCTCGTACTGCGCCACCGCAGCCACGCGGCCGGAGAAATCAGAACTGTGCAGTTCGCGCAGCGCGGCCACGTTGGCATCGTGGAACGGCATGGCGAGCACGGCCACCTTGACGTGGCCGGTTGCAGAGATTCGGTCCCACACGTCCGCGTCCGTGGCGTCCGCGTTTTCGACGTCATAGCCCTGCTCCCACAAGTGGTGTGCCCTGACGGGGTCGATCTCGAGGCCCACCACCTTGTGCGAGGTGGTCACCGTGAACTCGTCATAGGTGGCCGTGCCGACCCTGCCCATACCCATGACTAGCACGTCCGCTCGGGTCAGGTCCAGTGGGCGGTCCTCGGGATGCAGCTTGTCCTCGGGTGCCTCGGGCACGGCGCGCAGCAGTGCGCTGGTGATCAGGCTTCCACGCCGGTTGAGCACGGTGGACACCACAAAGCTCAGCGCCACAGCGCACGCGAGCATGACCAGCCAATCGTCGTCGAGGTGACCCGTCACCACCGCGGTTGAACCCACGATGAGGGCGAACTCGGAGTAATTGGCCAGCGCGAGGGCCCCGCGGACTGCCGTGCGGCGTCGTAGCCCACAGAGCGTGAGCACGGCGGCCATGGCCGCGGATTGCATGGGTATCAGCAGGCACAGGATGACTGCCATGATCAGCATTTCCATGCTGGGTAGGCCGTAGAAGCCGATGCTCACGAAGAACCCGACCAGCAACAGGTCTTTGACCGTGAGGATCGATTTGGCAAGGTCCCGCGCCAGGGGGTGGGATGCCAGGAGCACCCCGACCAGCAGGGCACCCAGATCGCCCTTGAGCCCGGTGGCAGTGAACGCCCACCACCCGGGGACCAAGGCCATGACCACGCCGAAGAGGGCCAGTAGCTCACCATGCCCCAGTCGAGACCACAGCAATCGGGCGAGCCTGGTCACCGGCCACAGCAGTGCCAGCACGAGAAGCGCCCAGGGAGAGGGGAGGTGGCCGCTGGAAATGGTGAGGTACAGGACCGCGGCAATGTCTTGCAGGACCAGGATGCCCACGGCCACCCGCCCGTACAAGGAGTTGGACTCGCCGCGCTCGTCCAGGATCTTGACGACCAGCACCGTAGAGGAGAAGGACAACGCAAAAGCTACGAGCAGGACCGTTCCAGCGGTTTCACCGGCCAGTTCCAGGCCCGCCAGCATCATGAGCCACAGGACTGCGGCCCCGCCCACGGCGCTGACCGCCATATGAATGGTTCCGGCGGCCCACACCTCTTTGCCCAGGAGGGTGCGCAGATCGAGTTTGAGCCCGATCCCGAACAGAAGAAGGGTGACACCGAGCTCGGAGAGCAGTTCCAGCTCGTCCAACCGCTCGATGCCCATTCCGTTGAGCAGAAAACCGGCCGCCAGGAACCCCAACAAGGGCGGCAGCCGAATCAGGTGTGCGAATGCCCCCAGCCCCATGACCACCACCAGGTAGATGGCCACGGTGGTCATGACTCAGCCGTCCTGGGCGATGGTGTGGGCCGGGGGCGTCATAGCGGTTACCGGTTGAGGGTTTCCTTGATGCGTGCGCGTTCTTTCTCGAGTTTGCGGACGCGGTGGCTCAGTTTGAACATGCGTACCGACCCCACAAGCGCCATGACCAGTGCGCCCGCGACGGCCGAGAGCAACATGGCCACTCCCAGAGGAAGGCTGAACTGCCAGGCCATGTATTCGAATCGAGTGGACACGTTGTTCTGGATGATGAAGATCAGGAGCAGGATCAGGATGATCACGCCCAGGATCAGCGCGGCCCACACAATTCCAGAGACACCGCGCTTGGTGGGTTCGTCCAAAGTGGGGTCGGTCGCGGGCGCGGCGCTGTGGTCGCGGCCGCCGCCCCGGGCCGTTTCCACCGACGACGACGCCGCACGGTCACGTTCTGTGTCGCGCCCGTCCGCTTGCTGTGCGCGCGAGTCGAAGGTTTCTCCAGGTTCCGAGGGGTCGCGGCGGGGCTGTACGGGGTCTTGCGGGTGCTGTGTCATAACGGTTCCTCCGGTAGCTGTTCTTCTTGTGCCAAGCGTAGTCACAGGATGAGTCAAGAGCGGCAGGTGCGGTGGTCAGAACGGATTTCGTCTCAATCGCGGGTGACGTGTTTCGAGATTGTGACCAATGAGTAACAAAATGACGAGTATTTGTCGGACACGGACAACTGAGGCGCGTGTTCATGATCAATGACCGGTAACCTATGTCTCACTGTGAGATGAAACACACCTCACGCACAACTCATCCAACTCACGGGTGGAAGCACACCGTGGTGCCCCACCGATCGTGACACCACACCAGGAGAGATACCGTCATGGGAAATTACACTTTCAAGGGCAAGGCAGCCGTTTCTGTTGCCGCGATTGCCGCGTTGGCTTTGTCCGGATGCGCGAGCGTTGGCGGCGGCGACGAGAACGGCGGAGGCGGTGACAATGGCGGCGGTGAGTCCGGCGGCGTGGTCACCGTAGCCGAAACCAACGCGTTCACCGCGGTCAACAGCGGTACCCCGGCAACGAACCTCGATATCAACGGCAAAATCGGTAACGCCACCCGCGAGGGTTTCATCTACGTGAACCCTGCGCAGGAGATCCAGCCCAACGAAGGATTCGGCTCCTACGAGCAGACCTCCGAAGATCCCCTGACCGTCGAATACACCCTGAATGATCCCCAGTGGTCCGACGGCAACGCCATCGACAAGGCCGACATCATGCTGTGGTGGGCCACCGGTTCCGGTTTCTACGACGACGAGGACGCAGAGGCCGAAACCGGCACCACATACTTCTCGATCGCTGGTTCCACCGACATCCTGGGGCACACGGACAAGCCCGAGTTCTCCGAGGACGGCAAGTCCTTCACGCTGACCTATGACGAGCCCCAGGCTGACTGGGAAATCGCCTTCGACGATTTGTATCTGCATCCCGCCCACGTGGTGGCCGAGCAGGCCGGTATGTCCGAGGACGAGCTGCTGTCCACCCTTGAGGACGCTCCCGCGGGTGACCCCGAGAGCCCGCAGGAACGCCCGGAACTCGAAGAAATTGGCACCGCCTGGGGCGAGGCATTCGCCTTCTCCGACATGCCCGAGGACGAGAGCTTGTTGCTGTCCAACGGTCCTTACCAGATCCGCGACATCGTGGAGAACAACTCCGTGACCCTGGAGAAGAACGAGAACTACGCCGGTGACCACGAGGGCAACCTGGACGAGATCACCATTCGCACCATCGGTGACGCCACGGCTCAGATCCAGGCACTGCGCAACGGTGAAGTGGACATCATGGCCCCGGGCAATGTCAACAAGGACACCATCGACCAGGTGACCGAGTTGGACAACGTGGAGGTCGTCGATGGCGGGCAGTTGGCTTACGACCACCTGGACCTGAACTTCGGTTCGGACACCTTCGGGGATGAGAACACCCGCGAGGCGTTCCTGAAGACCATCCCCCGTCAGCAGATCGTTGATCAGCTGGTCAAGCCGGTCAATGAAGACGCCTCTGTGCTGAACTCTCAGCTGTGGGTTACCAGCCAGGAAGAGTACGAGAAGACCACTGGCGAGAACCAGGCGGAGGAGCTCTACGGCGAGCCGGACATCGATGCCGCCAAGGAATTGCTCGACGGCAAGACGCCCACCGTGCGCATCCTTTACAACAACGAGAACCCGCAGCGTGTGGACACCTTCCAGCTGATCAAGGAATCTGCTGAACAGGCTGGCTTCAAGGTCGAGGACTTGGGTGATCCCAACTGGTCCGAGAAGCTCGCCGACGGTGACTACGATGCATCCTTGTTCGGCTGGGTCTCCCCGGGTGTCGGTACCGAAGCTCTGTCCCAGATCTTCAAGACCGGCGGCGGCGGCAACTACAACGAGTACTCCAACGAAGAGGTGGACAAGCTCGTGGACGAGGCCCGTTCCAACCTGGACAAGGACTCCCGCGACGACCAGATGGTCGAGATCGACCGCCACACCTTCGAAGACGGCTACGGGCTGCCGCTGTTCCAGTCCCCGGGCTTCTTCGGAGTCTCCGATCAGATCGGCGGAGTGAGCGAGTACCAGCCCAACCAGGACGGCGTGTTCTGGAACGTCTGGGAGTGGAACCGCCAGTAAGGCTTGTTAGCTCACGTCATGGAGCCACTCGACTAGCGAGCACGGCGTGTTGCGACACCCCTACGAAGAACGTGGTGTCGCAACATGCTGTGCCCTTTCACCCCCTCAAGGCAGCCACCTATGATCTCTTATATTTTTCGACGGCTCATCACAGCCGTCCTGATCCTGTTCGGGGCATCGTTCATCGTTTACATGATGACTGCGGCCTCCGGCGACCCCCTGTGGGACCTCTACGGTCACCCCAACGGACCCCAGTTGATCCCCGCCAGAATTGAGGCCCTGAACCTCGATCAACCGCCCATCCTGCGGTACTTCACGTGGCTGGGAGGTGCGCTCGGTTGCCTCGTCCCGTTCACGGACACGTGCACCCTGGGCGTGAGTCGCGAAGGCATGGAAGTCACCGACATGCTCGCCTTCGCAATGGGCCAGACGATTCTCCTGGTGACCGCTGGAACCATTCTGGCCATCGTCTTCGGCGTGACGCTCGGTATTGTGTCCGCGCTGCGTCAGTACTCGGGCCTGGACTACGGCATCACCTTCTTCACGTTCTTGTGCTTCTCCCTGCCGAGCTTCTGGCTTGCGGTGTTGCTCAAGGAAATCGTGGCCATATCGTTCAACGACTTCTTACAAGACCCAGTGTTATCCGTGGCCTCGATCCTCGCGATCGGAGTGATCGCCGGGATCATCTGGTACCTGGTCTCGTTCGGTAAGACCCGTACCAGGCTCCTCATGGGTGTCCTGGGCTTCGTAGTGACTTCGGCCATTGTGTACTTCGTGTTGGCCACCAACTGGCTCACGGCGCCCTTCTTAGGCATTCCGCTGATCGGCTTGACCGGGGTTTTGGTCGCCGTGATCGCCACCATTTTGATCGCCGGGCTGCGGAACAAGCGAGCGTTGTACGCGGGGATTGCCACGGTTGTGGTCGGACTGATCGCGTACTTCCCGGTACAGGGGCTGTTCGAGGGTGCGGGCCTGCTCACGCTACTCGTATTGTGCGTGCTCATGATCGCGGTGGGCGTCCTCATCGGTTACTTGGCCGGTGGCTACGACCGCGGTCAGGGCATGCGAGTGGCCGGCGTGACCGGTTTCTTCGTGGCGCTGTTGATCATTCTGGACCGTTTCATGCAGTCCTGGCCGGACTATCTGGAATCGGGGCACATCCGCGGACGTCCGATTGCCACCGCCAGTGCAGCAACCCCCGGTCTGACCGGGGACCTGTGGATCACCGGAATCGACCGGTTCACGCACCTGTTGCTGCCCACCATCGCACTGACGCTGCTGGCCCTGGCGTCCTACTCGCGGTACTCCCGAGCCTCGATGCTCGAGATCATGGGCCAGGACTACGTGCGTACCGCTCGCGCCAAGGGTCTGTCCGAGCGCACGGTGGTCATGCGCCACGCTTTCCGCAATGCGCTCATCCCATTGGCCACGCTGGTGGCTTACGACATCGGCGCGCTCATCGGCGGCGCGATCATCACGGAGTCCGTGTTTGCCTTCACTGGCATGGGACAAATGTTCGTCCAAGCGGTACGCAACGTCGATCCAAACCCGGTCATGGGTGTCTTCCTGGTCACGGGCATCGTGGCGATGGTGTTCAACCTCGTCGCTGACCTCGTGTACTCCGTTCTCGACCCGCGCGTGAGGGTGAAAGCATGAGTCAGCCACAGCAAATCGAAGTCGACGAGGCCAGGAACTTGGATCCCGCCGGCGATCCTCGCCATGAGGTCCAGGGCAAGAGCCAAAGTCAGTTGGTCCGCCAACGGTTCTTCGGCAATACCGGCGCGGTCGTCTCGATGATCGTTCTGGTCTTCATCGTCCTCCTCTCCATCACCTCCATCGGCATCGGTCCCATCCCGGGCTGGTGGAAGTGGGATCCGGACGCCACCGGAGCCGTAGTGGACGGCGGCAGGCCCACACTCTCGCTCCTGCCGCCGAGCCTGGGGGATCACCCCTTTGGCCAGGACAACCTGGGGCGTGACCTCTTCGCGATGACCATGCAGGGAACGCAGTACTCCCTGATCGTGATGGTCGTGGTGGGTCTCATGGCGGGCCTTCTGGGCACTGTGATCGGCGGTCTGGCCGGTTACTTCCGTGGCTGGACCGAAGCGATCCTGATGCGTCTCACAGACGTGATCATCATCATCCCGCTGGTGATCCTGGCGGCACTGTTGGGGCGCCTGGCGATCTCCTACGTCCGCTCAGCAGGTCTGCCCACCGTGGCCACGGTCATCGCCCTGGGTCTGTTGATCGGTTTGGCATCATGGCCGCCGCTGGCCCGTTTGGTTCGCGGTGAGTTCCTGTCCCTGCGCGAACGTGAATTCGTGGACGCGGCTCGGTTGGCGGGTGCTTCGAGCGGCCGCATCATCTTCAAGCACATCCTGCCCAACACCGTGGGCGTGATCACCGTGAACATCACGCTGTTGATGTCCTCGGCCATCCTGCTGGAAACCGCGCTGTCCTACTTGGGTCTCGGTATTCAGCCGCCGGACTGGTCCCTGGGTCGGTTGATCAATGAGAATCAGACGGCCTTTGCCACCCGCCCCTGGCTGTTCTGGTGGCCCGGTCTGTTCATCGTGACCATCGCCCTGACCATCAATTTCATTGGTGACGGTTTGCGTGATGCCTTCGACCCGCGCCAGAAGAAGTTCAACCCCAAGAAGGCTCGGGAACGCGGCGAGCACCGTAATGATCGTGGTGACGTGGATGCCGGAACCAACGCCGGGATGCGCAGCGCCGTGAAGCGAGCTACCCAATGAGTTGGCTCACACCGAATCGTACGTGGGCGTCACACTGTGGCGAACAGGGTGATGCCCACGGCGGCAAGCAGCAGCGTGACCGCCAGGGGGCCGGGAACGTAACGCACGTTCATCGGTTCAACGGAAGTGTCGTCGAGGGTGAAAACGTCCAACTCGCCGGTGTCGATCTTGCGCTGCCATACGGTGCGGATGTCATTGGCGGCCGCGCCAGAACGAGTTCCGGCCAGGTCGCCGGTGCGCACGGCACCGTCCGTTCGAGCGAGCGGATGGGCCTGCGTGACTCCCTGGGTCCCCGAACGCAGAGCGGACCCGGGCCCCGCGGCGGGCAACGCGAAGCACGAGTAGGATCCGGCCTCGGCGATCACGGTGACTGTGAAGCGCGTGCGCACGTCGATGATCTGCGCCCACGGAATGTCCACGGTGCGCAGCGGATTGATGATCCGTACACCGTGACCGCGGATTTCCATGCGAGGGCGCCAATACAGGCTGTACCCCAGACCAGCCAGGGCCGCACCGCTGCACAGACCGGCCACCGTGAGCCACGGCTCCCGGCCCCAGCCAGTAATCGCCACGACCACACCCAGGACCACCAAGAATCCGGTGAGCCAAGCGGCGGACGTGGCGCGATATACGCGCGGAGATTCTGCGGTGGAGTTCGGCTCGTGGGGCATGGCCCCCATGCTAAGCATCCGCACCTCGCAACCCACGCACACCACGTCTCAGACACGATGGAGCACACACGATGAGCACCTCGCACTCAGCCCCCGGTCAGCCGGAGGGCACCCCGGGACCCACGGGTTCGGACAACACACATAACGCACAAGCTTCCGGTTCCGCGCCCTGGCAGGACGACGCCGCCGCTCAGCCACAGAGCCGCCGCGAGAGTCGGCTTCGATCCAACCGAAAGGTGAGTCGGACCAAAGAGAATCACGAGGGCGCCGAAGGCAGCTCGTCCTCGGGGACGCGCACGGGTAACCGCGTGGCCCGCGGCGAATCGGTCTTGGTCGTGGACGGGCTGTCGGTTGACTTCGGTGTGGACAAGGAATGGGTTCCGGCTGCGATCGACATGAACTACCACGTGGCCGCCGGTGAGGTGCTGGCCATCGTGGGCGAATCGGGTTCGGGCAAGTCGGCGAGCTCCATGTCCATCCTGGGTCTGTTGCCTTCCAACGCCCGAGTCAGTGGCTCGGCCAAGTTGGCTGGACAGGAACTCATCGGCCTGCAGGGTGCCGCCCTGCGGCGCGTGCGCGGTGAGGAGATCGCGGTGATCTTCCAGGAACCCATGACCGCGCTGAACCCGGTGTACACCGTGGGCCAGCAGATCGTGGAGACCATCCGTCTGCATCGTGACATGTCTCCGTCCGATGCCGCGGACCGTGCTCGAGAAATGCTCACCATGGTGGAGCTGCCCGATCCCGAGAAGGCCTTCCGCTCTTATCCCCACCAACTCTCCGGCGGCCAACGTCAGCGCGCCATGATCGCGCAGTCACTGTCGTGTGATCCCAAGCTGCTGATCGCGGATGAGCCCACCACCGCCCTGGACGTCACCGTGCAGGCCGAGATTCTGGACCTGATCCGCAATCTCAAGGACAAGCTGGATTCTGCGGTCATCCTGATCACCCACGACATGGGTGTGGTTGCGGACCTCGCGGACCGGATTGCGGTGATGAAGAAGGGCCGCATCGTGGAGCAGGGCACCTCGGCGCAGATTTTCTCGAACCCCGAGCATCCCTACACCAGGACTCTGCTCGAGTCGGTGCCGCACCTGGGAGAAGGCGGTGGCAGCGAGGCCGATTCCGTGGACATGGTCGCGGCAATTCAGGGGACCTCAGATCGGCAAGGTGACGCAGCAGCGTCGTCGACCGCGCAAGGCGATTCGCAACCCTCGGAGGATGGCCCCGCAGCCGAGGCAACGGGAACCTCGCCGCAGGACGAGGGGACTGAGGGTTCCACGGCAGCGACTGCCACTGAGCGTCCGACACTGCCCAGTGATGCCAGGCGCACTCCGCGCCACCAAGAACCCAGCGACGACACTGCTGCGCTGCGAGTGACCGAGCCCGTGTTGCAGCTGAAGAACGTGGCCATCGAGTACCCCAAGCAGGGGCGCAATCCCGCGTTCCGCGCGGTGGAGGACGTGAGCCTGACCGTGGCAGCGGGCGAGGTGCTCGGCCTGGTGGGTGAGTCCGGTTCGGGCAAGACAACCATCGGTCGCGCCGCCGTGGGACTGTTGCCGGTCGTAGAAGGCTCCCTGATCGTGGACGGTCACGAGCTCAACGGTGCGAAGCGACGCGAACTGAACACCGTTCGCAAGGACGTGGGCATGGTGTTCCAGGACCCGTCCTCATCGCTGAATCCGCGCTTGCCGATCGGTGAGTCCATTGGTGAGCCCATGTTCCTGGCGGGTATGGCCAAGGGACAGGAGCTGCAGCGTCGGATCGAAGAGTTGCTGGACCAGGTCCGTCTGCCGCGCAACTATCGCAACCGTTACCCGCACGAACTCTCGGGTGGCCAGAAGCAACGCGTGGGTATCGCTCGCGCGCTGTCGCTCAAGCCCAAGCTGCTGGTGGCGGACGAGCCGACGTCCGCACTGGACGTTTCCGTGCAGGCCACCGTGCTGGACCTGTTCGAGGAACTGCAGGCCGAAATGGGCTTCGCGTGCTTGTTCGTGACTCACGACCTTGCCGTGATCGACCGGCTCGCGGACCGCATCGTGGTCATGCAGCACGGCCGGATCGTGGAGCAGGGACAACGCGAAGTGGTGCTGCGAAACCCCGAGCAGGATTACACCAAGCGCTTGCTGGCGGCAGTGCCGGTGCCCGACCCGGACACCCAGCGCGCACGCCGTGAACTGCGTCAGAAGATGATCATTGGCACGCCCTAGGGGTATCGCTGGTTCCGACTCAGGGAGGTATTTGGACGAAATCGGTATGTGTCACCGGCAGTCATGTGTGCGGGGTGTCACAGCAAACTTACTAGGGTGGAGACATGATTAATCCCGCACGCCTCACTTCTGACCTTTCCCGCTTGCGTCGTGAGACCGATATGTTCCTGGCGACCATCGAGTCCCTGGCCGATCGCGAGATGACCGAACCCACTCTGTGCGAGGGCTGGGATCGTGCGCACGTGATTGCTCACATCGCGTCGAACGGCAATGCGCTGGTCAAGCTCATCGACTGGGCCGTGACCGGTGAACCCACCGAGCTGTACGAATCCAAGGAAGCCCGCGATCGCGAGATCGACGAGCTGGCAGCCCTTCCCAAGGAGGAGCTCTTCCAGAAGGTTCGTGACAGCGCGGACTACTTCGAGGAGCAGTGCGAACGCCTCAAGGGTGAGATCAAGACCGAGGAACTGGACCTGCACG
>JAKDKI010000323.1 GCA_030453435.1 Kocuria sp. | reverse complement strand
TGACGATCTGGCCGAAGGCAGCGCCGATGATGACGGCGACGGCAAGGTCGAGGACGTTGCCCTTCATGATGAATTCTTTGAAACCATTAAGCATGGCGATAGATTACCCACAGGAAAGGCCAACAGGAAACAAAAAAGACCAAAGTTATTCAACATCACACTTAAAAAGGAAAGTTACCTTACGAGTTTCCTGATTGTTGGCAAACATACTAGTGACAACTCATCAATTAGTCATCGAAAGGTATCAATTCTTTCGAAGCAGCACGCGTCTGATCTTGTGGTCTTGGTCCTTGGAGAGTATGAGACGCGCCCGTCCTCGGGTGGGGCGAACATTTTGTTCCAGGTTGGGCTCATTGATGCGTCGCCAAATATCCGTGGCCACTTCTACCGCCTCGGGGTCCGTGAGGTTCGCGTAGCGGTGGAAGTAGGACTGGGGGCTCGCAAAAGCTGAGCTGCGCAGCGCCTGGAACCGCTCCACGTACCAACGTTCAATATCGCTGGTACGAGCATCCACGTAAATGCTGAAGTCGAAGAAATCGCTCAGTGCCAATGCTGCGCGATTGCCAGGGCCCAGCTTGGCGGGCGCGAGCACATTCAGGCCCTCCACGATGACGACGTCGGGTTTGGTCACGACAATTTCCTCGTCCGGGAGGATGTCGTAGGTCGTGTGTGAATACTTGGGGGCCCGCACCTCGGGAGCACCCGACTTGATCTCTGACATGAAGCGCAACAGGGCTCGGCGGTCATAGGACTCCGGGAACCCCTTGCGGTCCATGAGCCCGCGGCGGACCAACTCGGCGTTGGGGTAGAGGAACCCGTCCGTGGTGACCAGCTGGACGTTGGGGGTGGACGGCCAACGCGCGAGCATCTCGCGCAACAAGCGGGCCGTGGTCGATTTACCAGCCGCAACGGAACCAGCAATACCAATGACAAAGGGTGTGCGCGCGTGATCCTCGCCCAGGAAGGCGTTGGTCTCCGAGTTGAGGTGATTCGCAGAAGCGTCGTAGAGGGTGAGCAAACGGGAGAGGGGAAGGTAGACCTCGCGTACCTCATCAACGTCCAGGCGGTCACCAAGACCGCGCAGGTTCTCGATTTCCTGCGCGGTGAGTGGCACGTCTATTTCGTGCGACAAGCGCGACCACGTCTGCCGGTCCAGCTCTACAAACGGGGATGCGCGATGAGTCAGTGACTGTGTGCTCATGTTCAGACCAGTCTAGGGCCGGTGATGTGGCGGATAACAGCAGTGACGCGGGTGGTTTCCGGTAGAGTTCTCCGCATGTGTGGAATTGTGGGCTATGTAGGATCCCCGGACGTCAAAGCCGGTGGACACAACGCGTTGGACGTGATTCTCGAGGGGTTGCGCCGTCTCGAGTACCGCGGATATGACTCCGCCGGTGTCGCGGTCATCGCGGACGGAAAAGTGGACTACCGCAAGAAGGCCGGGAAGCTGACCAACCTTCTGAACGAACTGGAGGCAGACCCGCTGCCGAATTCCCAGATCGGCATTGGTCACACCCGCTGGGCAACGCACGGTGGTCCGTCTGACCTCAATGCTCACCCGCACGTGGTGGACGGCGGCAAGCTCGCCATGATCCACAACGGCATCATTGAAAACTTCAACGAGATCAAGCGCGAACTAGCGGCTGAGGGCGAGACCTTCGTGTCCGAAACCGACACCGAGGTCGCCGCAGTGCTGTTGGCCCGTACCTACAACGCGCAGCCCGCTGATTCCAAGGATCTGACCGTGGCTATGCAGGACACGAGCCGCCGTCTGGAAGGTGCTTTCACGCTGCTGGCCGTGCACGCTGATCACCCGGACCGCGTGGTTGCATCTCGCCGTAACTCCCCGTTGGTCATCGGCCTGGGCGAGGGCGAGAATTTCCTGGGCTCGGACGTCTCCGGTTTCATCGACTACACCAAGAAGGCTGTGGAGATGGGGCAGGACCAGATTGTCACCATCACCGCAGACGACTACAAGATCGTGGACTTCAACGGCAACCCCGCAGAGGGTAAGCCCTTCGATATCGAGTGGGACGCTGCCGCTGCGGAAAAGGACGGCTACCCCTCCTTCATGGAGAAGGAGATCCACGATCAGCCCTCCGCCGTTGAGCAGACACTGCTGGGTCGCTTGGACGAGACCGGCCGCTTGACGCTGGACGAGCTCAAGATCGACGAGGCCGTGCTGCGCTCCATCGACAAGATCGTGGTCATCGCGTGCGGTACCGCCTCCTACGCTGGCCAGGTCGCCCGTTATGCCATTGAGCACTGGTGCCGCATCCCCACCGAGGTGGAGTTGGCCCACGAGTTCCGTTACCGCGACCCGATCGTGAACGAGAAGACCCTGGTCGTTGCTGTGTCCCAGTCCGGCGAGACCATGGACACCCTCATGGCCGTGCGCCACGCGCAAGAACAGGGTGCCAAGGTGGTTGCCATCTGCAACACCAACGGTTCCACGATTCCTCGCGAAGCGGACGCCGTGATCTACACCCACGCCGGCCCCGAGATCGCCGTGGCCTCGACCAAGGCGTTCCTCGCACAGATCACCGCCGCCTATCTGTTGGGCCTGTACCTGGCTCAGCTGCGCGGTAACAAGTACAAGGACGAGATCGCCACGATGCTCGCCGAGCTCGAGGCCATGCCCGCCAAGATTCAGCGTGTCCTCGACGAGATCGAGGGCGACGTCAAGGATCTCGCTCAGTCCATGAAGGACGCATCCTCGGTGTTGTTCCTGGGCCGTCACGTGGGCTTCCCCGTGGCCATGGAGGGCGCTCTCAAGCTCAAGGAGATCGCCTACATCCACGCCGAGGGCTTTGCCGCCGGCGAGCTCAAGCACGGTCCGATCGCCCTGATCGACGAAGGCCAGCCGGTATTCGTGATCGTTCCCTCGCCCCGGGGTCGCGATTCACTGCACGCCAAGGTGGTCTCGAACATTCAGGAGATCCGCGCTCGCGGTGCAGTCACCATCGTGATTGCGGAAGAGGGCGACGAGGCCGTCAAGGACTTCGCAAACCACATCTTCTACGTCCCCGAGGCACCCACGTTGCTTCAGCCGCTGCTGGCCACCGTGCCGCTGCAGATCTTCGCTGCGGAACTTTCCGCAGCCAAGGGCTACGACGTCGATCAGCCGCGTAACCTCGCCAAGTCCGTGACCGTCGAGTAAGACTTTCACACCACGCATTCACGACGGCGGGATGGCCGTGGCATTTGTCGTGGCCGAAGGATCGGGAGGTCCCA
>JAKDKI010000322.1 GCA_030453435.1 Kocuria sp. | reverse complement strand
GCGGCACCGGTCAGTGCAAGGGTCACGGGGCTGGCGCCTCCTTTGGCGGCCGCTGCCAGCCCGTAGACGAGCAGCTTGGCCATGCCAGAGCCCAGAGCCGCCAACCACAGCTGAGAGCCGGGCGAGATCAACCCGCCCAAGACGGCGCCCATCACCACGGCGCACGCGGCGCCCGCGGTCAGGCCCAGAATTCCGGGATCACCCAGCGGATTACGTGTGGCCCCCTGCAGGAGCGCACCGGCCACCGCCAGAGCCGCTCCCGTGAGTACCCCGGCGACGGTGCGCCACACGCGGGACTCGACCACCGCGGCGTCGAGCGCGGGAATCCCGGTGACCGATTGCGTGTCCCCCGTCACCGCATGTGGCAGCACGGACCACGTCACGGTCAGGTCCACAGGGCGAGTACCCACGGCCACGGAGACGGCAAACGCGACCAGTAGACAGCCGACCAGGACCGGCCACGCCACCCGTGGCGACCGAACCGTGGCCGCGCGGGGTGCCGGGCCAGTCCGGGTAGCACTCACACTCACGAGGACTGCGACCCCAGTGCGTCACGAACCGCCGGAACATACACGTCCACCGCGTGCGGCAGGGACAGCGGAGAGGGTGCCAGGGTGGAGACCACGTCCGGCTTGCTCGTGGTGAAGATCGTGTGGCCCTTGGAGACCGCCGGGATGGTCCGCAGCATGGGGTCGTTCTTGAACTTCTCGGCCGCGGCCTGGTCCTCGGCCACGCTGATGTACAGGTCGCTCTCGAGCTCGTCCGCGCGCTCCTCCGGCCACTCTCGCCAGAACTCGTCCTCGGACACGTTGTCCTTGACCACGGGCGCCAATTTCAGGCCGATAGCTTCGAAGAAGCGCGTGCGGGAGTCGCCGGGGCCGTAAAAGCCGAGCTTCTGCGTGGTATCGCCGTAAATGAACGTTTTGCCCGCAGCCTCGCCCAGGTCCTCGCCGCGCTGGGACAACAGATCCTCGGTCTCCTTGACGAGGTCATCACCGGCCTGCGAACGGCCCAATGCCTGGGCCACGGCACGCTGTTGGTCCTGCCAGGAACTCACCCACGGGCCCGTGGGATAGGCCACCACGGGCGCGATCTTGGAGAGGCGGTCGTAATCCTCCTGAGTAATTCCCGAGTTCACGGCCACGATCAGATCCGGAGTCAGTTCGGCCACGGCCGTGAAATTAGTGCCGTCGGCTTCATCGAACTGCTGGGGCTTATCGCCACCCAGGTCGGCCACGGCCTGGTCGAACCAGTCGGTCGAATCGGCGGCATTACCGCCCCAGGCGACCTTGGCCACGCCCACGGGCACTACACCCAGCGCCGCTACGAAGTCCTGGTTATTGCTTCCGCCAATGGTCACTACGCGCTGTGGCTCGGCGTCCACTTTCGTGGTACCCAAGGCATGCTTGACCTCCACGGGGAAACTGTCGGTGGCACTCGACTGCGCCGCTGGGCCCCCGGTATTCTCGCCGTCCCCACCGCGTGAACCGGTGGAACACGCGGCCAGGCCAACAAGCGAGGCCAGCGCCAGACCGGAGCCAAGCAAACGGCGTCGGGTCACGGGGGGCGTGTGGGCAGAGTGTGAAGATGCGGGCACTGTGGCTCCTCGAACAGTCCAATTAAATCAGGTTAGGCTAACCTAATTTATTCGAGCGGGATCTGACAAGACGACGATGGGCCCCGCCGAAAAGTTTTTCAGCGAGGCCCACCCAACACTCGATGAGTGTCAGGATTCCTTACGGATCATCTTGTGCGGAGCAGCCTGGGCCACGGGCTTGAGTGTCAAAGTGTCGATGTTGACGTGGTGCGGCAGTTCCACGGCGAACGCCAGCACCTCTGCGACGTCAGCTCCCGTGAGCGGCTTCTCCACACCGGCGTACACCTTGTCCGCCGCTGCCTGGTCACCACCCATGCGCATGAGCGCGAATTCGGGAGTGTGCACCAGGCCCGGTGCGATCTCCACCACGCGCACGTTGTGCTCGGCTTCCTCGAGACGTAAGGCTTCGGTCATGGCTCGCTCTGCATACTTGGCCGCGTTGTACCCGGCTCCACCTTCATAGGCGCGCATCGCCGCCAGTGATGTCAAGTTGACCACCGAACCCTCACCGTTTTCGCGCAGTGTCGGCAAGAATGCTCGGGTCACGCGCATGGTGCCCATGACGTTGACCTGGTACATCCAGTCCCAGTCCTCATCCTTGGCGTCCACTACCTTGTCGGTTCCGCGGGCACCGCCGGAGATGTTGAGCACGGCATCCACGGTCTTCTGTTCGGAAAGCACCTTGTCACGCAGCGCGTCCACCTGGTCGGCCTCGGTGATGTCAGTCGGTGCGGCAATCGCCCCGGTTCGCTGGGCCAGATCCTCCAGGCGATCGGCGCGGCGCGCCACCGCGTAGACGGTCCAACCGCTGTTGCGGAGTCGCTCCACGGTGGCCTCACCGATTCCGGTGGAGGCCCCGGTGACCACGGCTACTTTGCCGTTTCCGACGGGCTTGGGGTTGGCATACGCGGTGTGTGTGTTCTGGGTCATATCACCCACGTTACGCCGTAGATTTATCCGGGAGAAATACTCAGTCCCAATGAATTAGGACGTTTCAGAACCCGCTGCGGTGATCGCGCAGCCAGCCCAAGAGGACCACTGCGTTGTTGTGCTGCTCATCCTTAGCGTCATAGAGCAAAGTCGCCGCGCCCACGTCCCGTAACACCTGCTTGAGTTCCGCCACTTCGCCCGATGCGTCCTCGTCCAGATCCTGTCGGTAACGGTCAGAGAACTCTTCGAACTTCTCAGGGTCATGACCGAACCACTTGCGGAGCTCGTCCGTGGGTGCGAGCTCCTTGAACCAGTGATCCAGTGCGGCGTGGTCCTTGCTCACCCCGCGAGGCCACAATCTGTCGACCAGGATGCGAGCGCCGTCGTCCTGGGCCTTGTCTTCGCGAACGCGCTTGATCTGCAACTGTGCCATGACTCCACGCTAGGCCTGTTGCGCCCGGTTTGCATGAGAGACTGGGGCACATGGCACAAAATCTTGAGGGTACAGACACGCCCAATTTCAGTGACAGCGCTGCGTCCACCACCGCGGTGAACGTTCCCGACAAGCCGGCCCTGGAGGGTCTGGAGGACAAGTACTCCGCGCAGTGGCGCGAGAACGGCACGTACGCGTTCGACGAGGACACCACTCGTGAGTCCGTCTACTCCATCGACACTCCCCCTCCCACGGCCTCCGGCTCCCTGCACGTGGGACACATGTTCTCCTACACGCAGAC
>JAKDKI010000321.1 GCA_030453435.1 Kocuria sp. | reverse complement strand
ATGGCCGAGAAGATCGCCGTGAACTCCAAGACGCACCGCACCTCCACGTGCAACTCCGCGGAGACGCTGCTGCTGCATTCCAAGGCCGAAGCGAGCAAGCAGGTTCTGGCAGCACTCGACAAGGCGGGCGTGAAACTTCACGTGGACGAGCGTGCGGCAGACCTGCTGCCGCCGGGCTCCGATCACCTGCAGGCCACCGAAGAAGACTGGGAAACCGAGTACCTCGGCATGGAGATGGCCGTGAAGGTCGTGGACTCCCTGGACGAAGCACTCGAGCACATCGCCAAGTACTCGACCGGTCACACCGAGTCCATCGTGACCAACAACTTGGCCAACTCGGAGCGCTTTGTCGCCGAGATCGAGTCGGCCGCGGTGATGGTCAACGCGTCCACTCGATTCACCGATGGTGGGCAGTTGGGTCTGGGTGCCGAGATCGGCATCTCGACCCAGAAGATGCACGCCCGCGGTCCCATGGGCTTGGAAGAGCTGACCACCACCAAGTGGGTCGTCCAAGGTGACGGCCACGTGCGCTCCTGACAAGTACCATGTAATCAACCGCCTCCGGGCGGATCGCACTGTTGACACCGGAACCGCCCGGTAGCAGAAGGGAAACCGCACAGACATGTTGCACCTGTTGAACAACGCCGCTCTGTCCGCCGAAGAAGGCGGACACCACGTGGTGAACGAACTGCCCATCCCCACGGAGATGTTCGGCGTGATCGCGTTCATCTTGTTCATCCTGATGCTGATCGCAACGGTTTCCTTCTCGTCCCGTGGAAAGAGCCCGGAGATCGGCGAGTACGAGGACCCGTCGGAGCTGCCCGCCAACGAGCGCGCCATGCTCAACGACCTCAATTCGCCGCGTCATCACTGAGTCGTCGGTAGTACTAACTGCGTGAATCCGACTGATTCTTCAGCCGTGGCTGAAGGTACCGAACTGCACATCCCACCGCGCCAGCCGGGTAAAACCCGGCTGGGCGTGATGGGTGGCACGTTCGACCCCATTCACCACGGCCACCTTGTCGCAGCGTCCGAGGTTGCTTCGGTCTTCGACCTGGACGAAGTGGTCTTCGTTCCCACCGGCCAGCCGTGGCAAAAGGCCGGCAAGCAAGTCTCTGACGCCGAGCACCGCTATCTGATGACGGTGGTGGCTACGGCGTCCAACCCGCGTTTCACGGTGTCCCGCGTGGACATCGACCGCGAGGGCCCTACCTACACCATCGATACGCTGCGCGATCTGTCGCGGCTGCGCCCGGATGCGGAGTTGTTCTTCATTACCGGTGCGGATGTCATGGGGGAGATCCTCACCTGGAAGGGCACGGACGAACTCTGGGGCCTGGCACATTTCGTGGGTGTCACCCGGCCCGGGCACGAACTCACGGCGCCCGTGGGGTCATCCAGCGTGTCCCTGTTGAACGTCCCGGCCATGGCTATCTCGTCCACCGATTGCCGCGCTCGAGTCGAAGAGGGTAGCCCCGTGTGGTACCTGGTGCCGGACGGTGTGGTGCAGTACATCAACAAGTACGGTCTCTATGTCCAGGAGAAGCACACTTCGACCACCTCGCTGGCGGTCGAACGCGACGCCCCGAACGGACATCAGGAAACCAGCAGGAGCATGTCGTGAGTGAGCCTCGTTCCGAGAAGAACAATCCCGAGACTTCCGGGGATCCGCAGGAGCCAGTCTCGTCCGGGGCGGAGCACTCCGAGTCCAGCAACAACCAGGAGGATTCCACGGTCGCGCCGTGGACGTCCGAGGTTCCTCAAGTTCCCGGTCCTGCGCCCATGATCGAGCTGGATAACCCCGTGGAATCGGGTTCCGTCAAGCCGCTGGGCCCGCGTCGTCTGGCCAGACTGCAACGCGAAATGGCCGCTCACGCCAAGGAGATCCAGGAAGCGGAGCAGGCCAACGCGGGTGAAGTGGACCAGGACCTGCTCATGAAGCAGCAACGGTTCGCGGAACTTGCTCTGCGCGCCGCGGCGGCCAACGAACAGGATCGGAAGGACGCTGAGGCGGCCCTGCGAGCCGCTGAATCCGAGTCTGCAGTCGGTGCCGACGGGGAAACCTCTCGGTCTGCCGAACAGGACACCATTACGGTCTCGTTCCCGCAGTCTTCGCCCACGGGATCATCCCTGGCCGCAAACCCCTTGACGGTGGACCCGGGTCAGTTCCCGAGCTCGCCGCTCGCTGCGACCTCCGGACCGCACACCGTGTCGATCAATCTGGTTCCGGCTGCTCCTACCCGGGCCCACGACAAAACTGCCGCCGTCACCGACGAGCCCTCCGAGGAATGGACCGCGAACCGACCTGAGGAACGGCACGAACCCGCACGAACGGCGTCGTCCTCTCAGAACCGTGGGACCGTCCGTACAACCGCAGCCGAACCCAAGACCGAGGCCCAGCGCGAGTCTGACGTCGAGGCGCCGTCCACAGCCACTCCCGGGGCACCCGAACCGGTGCCCGCGGAGACCGTCAGTGCGCCCGGCACACCGGTTCGCGCCGTGGACTCTGAAGGTTTGAACCTGCTGGACCCCAAGGACTACAAGCAGCGATCCGGAGCTCTGGTTCCGCTGCTCGTGTTGCTATTCCTGGTCATTGCCGCACTCATCGCGGTGCTCATTATCTTTGTGCTCTAAATCTTTAGTCTCTGAAAGGACTCACCCCTCTGTGACTGCATTTCCCGAATCTGTCGAGATCATTCGCACTGCGGCCCTGGCCGCGGATGAGAAGAAGGCCGAGAACATCGTGGCGTTCGACGTCAGCGATTCCCTGGCCATTACCGACGCGTTCATGGTCGCCTCTGCCCCGAACGAGCGACAGGTCTCGGCCGTGGTCGATGCCATTGAGGACAAGCTCATCGTGGAGCACAAGGTCAAGCCGCTGCGCCGCGAAGGCCGGGGAGAAGGCCGCTGGGTGCTCCTGGATTTCGGTGACATCGTGATCCACGTGCTCCACGACGAGGACCGCGCTTTCTACGCTCTCGAGCGGCTCTGGGGGGACAGCCCCAAGATCTCGCTGAACCTTCCCGAGCGGGTTTCCGCACCTGACGCCGACGCCGCTCAAGGAACCTCCCACGCCGAATAACGGCACGGTTTCCGGGCGGCCACACGTATGCAAACTCGATTTGCACGGCGGCTAAATGACTGTCTAGGATAAATGCGTTGCCCACGGGGAACACCGCGGAAAACGGACGAACAACCGGCAACGGTTGGGTGTACGGACTGTGGTAAAGTCTTCGAGGTAAAGCACGGGGCTATGGCGCAGCTGGT
>JAKDKI010000320.1 GCA_030453435.1 Kocuria sp. | reverse complement strand
CTAGTGTGGGGGCTAACACCGACGTTACTTCCGCTGAGTCCAGCGCGGATTCTGACGAGTCCGATGATTCGAACTCCACGAAACCCGAATTCGGGATTCCCCCTGCTCGCAGCGGAGGCGCACACCGACGTGAGAGCGGTCTGCTGTCCGCTCTCACCGGGTTCCGGCGGCGCGGGCGCAGCACGCGGCGTTGATGGCGCGGTGAGCACCTACAACCGATAGACGGCAGGAGACCCATGCACGAGAATTTGATTCCGGTTCGGCAAGCGGTGATCGCTCGCAACCCCGGCGAGTCCGAGTTCCATCAGGCAGTCGACGAAGTCTTCGAATCGCTGGGCCCCGTGGTGGCACGCCACCCCGAGCTGCTCGAGTCGGCCATTCTGGAGCGCATCTGCGAGCCCGAACGCCAGATCATTTTCCGTGTGCCCTGGACCGACGACAACGGCCGCGTGCACATCAACCGCGGTTTCCGCGTGGAGTTCAACTCCGCACTGGGCCCCTACAAGGGCGGTCTGCGTTTCCACCCCTCGGTTTACCTGGGCATCGTCAAGTTCCTGGGTTTCGAACAGATCTTCAAGAATTCCCTGACCGGCATGCCCATCGGCGGCGGTAAGGGCGGCTCGGACTTCGACCCCTCCGGTCGTTCCGATTCCGAGATCATGCGTTTCTGCCAGTCCTTCATGACCGAGTTGTACCGCCACATCGGTGAGTACACGGATGTGCCCGCCGGCGACATCGGCGTGGGTGGCCGCGAGATCGGTTACCTGTTCGGCCAGTACAAGCGCATCACCAACCGTTACGAGTCAGGCGTGCTCACCGGCAAGGGCCTGGCCTGGGGTGGTTCGCTGGTGCGTACCGAAGCCACCGGCTACGGCACCGTGATGTTCGCCGAGGAAATGCTCAAGACACGCGGTCAGGACATGGACGGGCGCGAAATGCTCGTATCCGGTTCCGGCAACGTGGCGATCTACGCGATCGACCGTGCACAGTCGCTGGGCGCCAAGGTACTCACGGCCTCCGACTCGAGCGGTTACGTGGTGGATCCGGACGGCATCGACCTGGACCTCCTCAAGGAGGTCAAGGAAGTGGACCGCGCCCGCATCAGCCAGTATGCCGAACGCAAGGGTGGCCGAGCACGGTTCGTTTCCGACGGATCGGTGTGGGACGTTCCGGGTTCCGTGGCCCTACCGTGTGCCACCCAGAACGAGCTCAACGGTCGCCAGGCCAAGAAGTTGCTCTCCAACGGAGTGGAGGTCGTGGCTGAGGGCGCCAACATGCCCACCACCGCGGAGGCGGTCCGCATTTTCCAGGACGCTGACATACTCTTCGCCCCCGGCAAGGCAGCCAATGCCGGCGGTGTGGCAACCTCCGCTCTGGAAATGCAGCAGAATGCTTCTCGCGACTCGTGGACTTTCGACTACACCCAGCAGCGTTTGCAAGAAATCATGCGCGGTATTCACCACCGTTGTGCTGAAACTGCTGATGAATACGGCATGCCCGGCAACTATGTGGCCGGTGCAAATATTGCGGGTTTCATCAAGGTGGCACGGGCAATGTCAGCCCAGGGTCTGATCTAATTTCCCAGTCACACCCAGTAAGCTCGTGAGTTGAAGCATCTGCTGAGGTTGGCACGTGCTCGACTGACGATTGTTTAGGCTGGTGACCATGGCAACTCATCGTGAGGTTCTGCAATGGCTCGAGAACGAGCTGTTCGACGGGAACCTTGTGCTGGGTCAGCAACTGCCCACTGATAAAGACCTCGCGGCAATCTTCAGGGTCTCGCGTAACTCCATGCGGGAGACCCTGAAGGTGCTCGAGTCACAGGGGATCATCAAGCTGTTCGACGGCCCGCACCGTTCCATTCTCCCCATCCTGGTGCGTGAACCGGCTGCCTCGGCAGGGCCCGCGTTGCAGCTGCACATGGCCACCTCCGAGTATCCTCTGCGAGACATTGTTCAGGCCCGCATCGAATTGGAATCCTGGGCCCTGAAGAATGCTTCGGAAAAGCACGTTCCTCTCGCGGAATTGCAAGCCATCATGGCCGAAATGGACCGCGACGATCTGGGTTTGAAGCAGTTCCACAATTTATACGTAAGCTTTCATATTGCCTTGGTCAAGTCGTCCGGCAATACGGCTATGGCGGCGCTGTTCACGGCGCTGCGGGATTCCGTGTATGAATACACCATGGCCCTGGTGGGGCACGTTCCGCTGTGGTCCACGACCTCCAGTAGGATCCGCGCTGAGCACCGCGCGATCTGCAGTGCGTTGGAAGCGGGGGACTACCAGATGGCCTCGCGGTTGACCGTCGAGCACATCACCTATCAGTACGAGGAGGCCGGGGTCGATCCTGATCGCGGACGCCACGGTGAGGTCGAGGACCAGGGTGAGGCAGCGGCGTCGGCGGACAACCCTCCGGTCGGTTTGAAGCGTGCCCGGCAGGCCAGCGCCTGATCCCTTATTTTCAGGGAATCGGCCCACAGGCGGTAAGGTGGATCAATAGTTTGCCGTTCATCGGATTTTGCCGCCTGGTTTGACCGGCGGCGGGGTTGCGTTCACGCGCGGCCCGTACAAACAGCCAACGTCTACAACAATGCGAGGGATCCTATGGGTTCAGTCATTAAGAAGCGCCGCAAGCGTATGTCCAAGAAGAAGCACCGCAAGCTGCTTCGTAAGACTCGTCACCAGCGTCGCAACAAGAAGTAAGCGACTTCGCGGCAGGCCTCGTTCCATTCGGGACGAGGCCTTTTCCGTACCCGTAGCATGGGCACATGAGCTCGTCGCAGAACGCCAAAAAACCGCTGCTGTCCGCCGGGAACTGGGCGGGCCAGCCCCCGGCCCATCGAGTGACATTGCTCACCAAGGACGGTTGCCATTTGTGCGAGGACGCCCGCCGGGTGGTTACTGTGGCGTGCAAGGACACCGGCAGCGAGTTCTCCGAGGTGGACATCACCACGGATGCCGCGCTGCTGCGTGACTATGCGAATTACATTCCGGTCGTGTTCGTGGACGGTGCCCCGTGGGATCAGCTGCGCATCGATGAGCAGCGGCTGCGCGAGATGCTGAGCTGACCGCGGGCCGTGCGGGGTGTGCCGGGCCGCGCGAGGGGACGGGGTGGTTGCAGTACCGACCGTTCCCTTGGAAGCCCCTGAATTGGGCGGTGGCCGGGGTTTTGAGAGACTGTAACCATGCCTTCTGCGACCGTTCATTTGCTGCGCCATGGCCAGGTTCACAACCCTGACGCCATCGTCTACGGACGCATGCCGGATT
>JAKDKI010000053.1 GCA_030453435.1 Kocuria sp. | reverse complement strand
CTCCCGGTGTATTCGAAACTTTATTCGAGTACTGTGAGAGTGCCAAGGGTCGCTGACACGCATAAGCGGCCCGTCCCCAGGCGGCTCCGAAAGGTCCCTGAAGACCCAGCAGAACCCGGAAGAGCCCGGAAACGGCAACGCCGCCCGGCCAAGGAGACCGAGCGACGTCGTCGTGAGTATGAAGTTGTGACAGCCAGGTCGCGACTACGAAGGAGCGCGGTTATGAGGTGTATCGGCCCGGCTTGCCCAGCAGCACGCCCACCACCGAGATCGCGCAGCACGCGGCGAGGAAGAGTGCCGCCGCCCAGGTCTGTCCGCCGGTGGCGGTGATCAGAGCCGCGGCGATGAGCGGGGTGAATCCTGCCACGATGGCCCCGTTGGCCTCGCGCGCCAGGGCAATGCCGCTGAACCGTTCGGCGGCGGGGAACAGACCCGCCAAGTAGGCGCCCTGGGAACCCGAGGTGCAGGCGATCACCACGCCGTAACCCACGGCGATGGCCACCGTCGCGGCCACGGTGCTGCCCGAAGACAGCGCCGCGAACAGCGGGAACGCGCCCGCCGCGCCCAACAGCGAGCCGAAGGCCAGGACGTTGCGCGCACCGAAGCGGTCCGCGGCCAAACCACCCAGCGGAGTGGCCACCACACCGCACACGGAGCCGATGATCACAGCGGTCAACGCCGATCCCCGCTCCATGCCCACGGCCGGTGAGGTCATGAAGGACAAGGAGAACACGGCCAGGATGTAGTTGAGTGCGTTGTGCCCGGTGATCGAGAAGAACCCCACGACCACCGCGCGCCAGTGCTCGCGCACCAGGGCAACCACGGGCACCTTGCGCCGTTCCCCGCGCTCCTTGGCAGCCTGGAGCGCGGCCAAGTACTCGGGGCTTTCCTCGAGCTTGACGC
Organism: Kocuria sp.; assembly: GCA_030453435.1. Taxonomy (GTDB): domain Bacteria; phylum Actinomycetota; class Actinomycetes; order Actinomycetales; family Micrococcaceae; genus Kocuria; species Kocuria atrinae. The sequence continues at coordinate 9,733 of JAKDKI010000053.1, read as the reverse complement.
GGATGAAGATCGCCAGCGCGAACAGCACCGCCGAGGCCAGGAACGGCAGCCGCCACGCCCAGTCCAACAGCACCTGATCACCCAGAGACGCCGCCCACAGGAACGCGCCGGTGGCCAGCACGATGCCGGCCGGGGGCGCGGCGAGCACGAGCGACGTCATGAGTCCACGGCGCCGCGGCGGGGCGAACTCCGCGACCAGGGTCATGGCCCCGGCCAACTCGGCACCCGCGCCCATGCCCTGCAGCAGGCGCAACAGCACCAGGAACACCGGGGCGGCCACGCCGATCGCGGCATAGGTGGGCAGCAGGCCGATGCCCACGGTGGCCACACCCATCAGGACCACGGTGAGCAGCATGGCCGGTCGGCGGCCGTAGCGGTCACCGAGGTGACCGACCAGCACCCCGCCCAGCGGGCGCGCCACGAAGCCCACCGCGAAGGTCGCGAACGCAGCAAGCGAGGCGCCGGAGTCCATTCCGGCGAAGAAGAGCGGGCCGATGATCAGCCCGGCGGCCGTGCCGTACAGCGCGTAGTCGTACCACTCGATGAGGGTTCCGGCCACGGCAGCAAAAAGTGCGCGCCCGGCCCCCGGGCGCATGGTGGTGGTGTTGTTCACGGTGAAGCTATCCCGTCTGAAATCTCCCGATCGCGCTAGCGGGACGGATAGCGACGGATGAACCGTACCTGATCCAGTCGCTGGATCTCGGGATGATCCCCCACGCCGGCGTCGTAGAACTGATCACCGGGGCGGCGCACTCCCACGGTGGCCCAACCGGTTTCCCGGGCTGCATCCAGGGCTTCGACCTGGTCGGAGAAGAACAGGAACTTCTCACGCGGTTTACCCAGGGCCTCGGCCACGTCGTGGGTGATGTTGCGGAAGGAGCTCACTTCATGTTTGGCCCCTGCCGATTCCAGGGAGAAGTGCCCCTTGATGAGCGGAATCAGGTTGCCCTCGGGCGAATGCGTGAACCACGCGCGCTGGGCGGGCAACGTGCCGTTGGAGAAGATGAACACCGGAATCGACTGCTCGGCCCAGGTCCGCAACGCGGGAATCGCGTCGTCGAAGAACGGCGAGACGAACTCCCCGGCAGCAAAGCCTTCCTGCCAGATCAACGCGTGCATCGTGCGTAGCGGCGCCGGCATCTGGCCCTCGTCCATCCACGCTTCCAGAACACCCGTGAGGTCCTCGGCCGTGGCCGAACTGTCCAGGCCGGCCATCTCGATGATCTGCCGGCGAGCGCGGGCGACCTCGGGTTTGTGGGAGTACTCCACGAAATAGCTGGCGAAGCGTTTGCGGGAATAGGGGTAGAGCTCGTCCCGGACATACCAGGTGGAGGAGAGGCTCCCCTCGATGTCGACCACGATCACATCGGGTCGGTCGAGCACCACGGCATTGGCGGCGTTGGGCTCAGGCATGGTCGGCTCCCTGCGTATTCGTTCGACAACGGTGTCTGCCCCGGTGGCCCGGAGGGTTAGCCCATTCTAGGCACCGGAAACCGAGGGAAAAAGGAGGACGCCCCCGTCGCGAGTCGAACCGCGGGAGCATGAGAACAAGCGGTCATAAATCTTCATGACTTGTGGCCCTCGATGATCGTGTGGTTAGGTTCACGCGACAAGAATCACGAGTTCCGGTGCGAAGCCCTGGCTGGCCGGACGGCAACCCTCAGACGCTGTCGTGGGGTGCCCCAGGTGATGATTCGGCCCGCGATCAGTACCGGCGCGGGCAAGGACGGCGTCCGGCTCACCCAGCATTCTTCCGTGGCGCCCCGTCATGAGGAGTGTCATGGCCCCCGCCACCGCCCCGGTGCCCACGGTCACCGATTCATCGTCTGCCCAGCAGGCCCAACCCGCTACCGATCACGCGCTGTCGAGCGTGGGAGCCGCAGTGCGCGACAAGAAGCGCGTGCTCGCCGCATCCTTCGTGGGAACGACCATCGAGTGGTACGACTTCTACCTCTACGGTGCCGCCGCGGCCCTGGTCTTCAGCCACTACTTCTTCCCGCAGGGTTCGGGCGTGGGCTCGATCATCGCCTCGTTCGCGACCTTCGCCATTGCGTTCTTCTTCCGGCCCCTGGGCGGCATCATTGCCGGGCATCTGGGTGACCGGATCGGCCGCAAGGCCCTGCTGGTCGCGTCACTGCTGATCATGGGTGTGGCCACCACGGTGATCGGTTTGCTGCCGGGTTTCTCGCAGATCGGCTGGTTCGCCGTGGCCCTGCTGGTCGCCTGCCGCATTGCGCAGGGACTGTCCGCCGGCATGGAATGGGGCGGTTCCGCGGTGCTCTCCGTGGAACACGCCCCCAAGGGCCTGCGCGGCCTGTTCGGTTCCTTCACTCAGGTGGGCTCCGCGGCAGGCATGCTGTTGGCCACCGCCTTCTTCGCCATCATGCAGGGCATCACCACCGCCGAGCAGTTCCAGGCGTGGGGCTGGCGCGTACCCTTCCTGTTCTCCGCGGTACTCGTGATCATCGGCCTGATCATCCGCGCCGGCATCGAGGATGCCGAGGAGTTCCAGGAGGTCAAGCGAGAAAAGACTGCCGCGACGTCCCCGGTGCGTGAAGTGCTCACCAACCACACCCGCGGGGTGATTGTGTGCATCGGTCAGCGCATGGTCCAGCCGGCCATCTTCTCCATCCTCACCGTCTACACGCTCACCTATGTCACCGAACAACGCGGTGCGAGCCAGTGGGTCATGATTTCCATCCTGATCGCCGCGGGCGTGGGTCTGGTGGGTGGCCCGTTCTGGGGTTGGCTTTCGGACCGCGTGGGTCGACGCCGCATTTCCGTGATCGCCGCCGCAGCCATCGGTGTGTTCGTGTGGCCCTACTTCTACTACCTGGATCACGGTCCGCTCGCACTGCTGCCGCTGGTCTACCTGATCGGCATGGCCGTGCTGCACGACAGCATTTACGGCCCCCAGGCGGCACTGTTCGCCGAACAGTTCCCCACGCACCTGCGTTACTCCGGCGTGTCCCTGGGATACCAGGTGGGCACCATCCTCTCCGGCGGCCTGACCCCCATGATCGCCGCGTGGCTCGTGGCCACCGGCGGTTCCCCCTGGCTGCTGTGCGGCTATCTGTCCCTGCTGGCCGTGATCTCCGTGGTCACCGGTCGCCTGGCCAAGGACACCGTGACCGATGCACCCGAGAAATCCCAGTTCTGATCCGGAATCAACCCCGGCCCCGTCCCAGCACCGACCCGAAAGGACTCCTCTTGCCCCGTCCCTTGCTGCTCAACGCCTTCGAAATGCCCGTACCCGTCCACCAGTCCCCCGGACTATGGCGGCACCCGGAGGACCAGTCGCGCAATTACGCGCAGTTGTCCCACTGGGAGCGGGAGGCCCAGATCATCGAGAACGCGGGCTTCCACGGCCTGTTCCTGGCCGACGTCCTGGGCCTCTACGACGTGTACGGCGGTTCCGCGGACGCCGCCCTGCGCGGTGGCGTACAGGTGCCCCAATTGGATCCGTTGATCCTGGCCCCGCTGTTGGCCAAGGCCACCAGCACCCTCAATATCGGGGTGACCGCCTCCGTCACCTACGCGGCTCCCTACGACCTGGCGCGTCGTTTCTCCACCCTGGATGCCCTCACCGATGGGCGGATCGCGTGGAACGTGGTGACCTCCTACCAGGAGTCGGCTGCGCGCAATCTGGGGCTGGGACAGCAGCTGCCCCACGACCAGCGTTACGACCGCGCCGATGAATACATGGACGTGGTCTATTCGCTGTGGGAGGGCTCCTACGCGGACGATGCCTACGTCGCGGACGCCGCGAGCGGCGTCGTCGTGGATCCCGACAAGGTCAAGGTCGCGGGACATTCGGGCGAGTACTTCGACGTCCAGGCGCCGGCCCTGGTCGCGCCCACCCCACAGCGCACCCCGTTCCTGTTCCAGGCCGGGGCCTCCCCGCGCGGGCTGAAATTCGCGGCCAAACACGCGGAGGCCGTGTTCTTCTCCGGCCCCACTCCCGAGCAGGTCACCAAGTGGACCTCGGGTCTGCGCGAGGCCGCCGCCGCGTACGGCCGCGATCCCCGCTCGATCAAGGTCTTCACCAATGCCGCGGTGGTCGTGGCCGAGACCTCCGAGGCCGCCCGCGAGCGCCTCGAGTCCTATAAGCAGTACGTGGACGTGGACGCCGCGCTCGCCCTGTTCGCGGGTTGGACGGGCGTGGACCTGTCCAGCGCGGACCCGGACGCTCCGCTCGAGCATGTGGAGACGGACGCGAACCGTTCGGCTCTGGCCTCGTTCACCAAGATGGATTCCGACGGCGCGTGGACCCCACGTCGAGTCGCCGAGTTCGTGGCCATTGGCGGCCGCGGCCCCGTGATCGTCGGCTCCCCCGAGGAAGTCGCCGACGAGCTCCAGCGCTGGGTCGACGTCGCGGACCTGGACGGGTTCAACATCAACGCGTGCGTGCGCCCGGCCGACTTCGAGCGCTTCGGTCAGTTCGTCACGCCCGTTCTGCGCGAACGCGGTGTACTGACCGCCGCCGACGCCGCTTCCGCCACCTCCCGCACGGCCCGCGAGATCTTCGGCGGCGCCGGTCCGCGCTTGCGTGAGGACCACACGGGGGCGAAGTTCCGAGTCTGATTCTCACGGACGATGCCCGTTCCGGCGGCTGACCGAAATGGGTCGCCGGGACGGGCATTCGTCACGGATCTTTCAGGAGGGCAACCCGATCGACGCCCGAAAAGCAGCGGCTCCGGTGACCACCACGGGGTACGGGGCGCGCACCAGGTCCCCCGGGGCCAACAGGTACATTTCCACGTCACGCCACCCCACGCCGTCGGCGTGCACGTGGCGCCGGTATCCGTTGGGGACGTAACCGAGTTTCCGGGACACGGCCAGGGACGCCTGATTGCCCACCATGCCGCCGGACTCCATCACCTCGGCGCCCAACTCGTCGACGGCGAAGGCGAGAACCGCTTGGCGCATCAGCGTTCCGATGCCCTTGCCCTGCTCGTGCCGCAGCAACCACGAGCCGGTCTCAGCCCAGCGCCGCATGAAGGGCATGGGCTCGTCCGGGGGAATAGATGCCGTGTTCGTGGATGGCTGCCGCGATGGCGGGCACATCGACGTCCCGGACGAACCGCATGCTGAGCGGCCCACAGGAAATGCGCAGCGCGAATGGCGCAAAGACGTCTTCCAGGGGATCCTCGTGACTCATGATGGGCAGCTTAGCCGTATCAGCACTGGTCACATGGTCAATCCGCCGCTGACAGAGAGTGCCTGTCCCGTGATGTAGGCGGAGCCTTCACTGAGCAGGAAAGCCACGGTTGCCGCGATTTCTTCGGGCTGGCCCAGCCGGCGGGCCGGAATGCCCTTGGCCATCCCGGAGAACACCTTGCCGGTCATCCCCTCGGACTCGGCTGCTTGGCGATACATTTCGGTGTTGGTGGGGCCCGGGCACACCGCGTTGACGGTCAGCGGCACGGACGCATTCTCTCGGGCCACCGATTTCACCATACCCAGCACTCCGGAACGAGCCGCCGACGACGCCGCATCCCCCGTTGATCCCGCCTTGGCGCTGTCCGAGGCGACCACCACGATGCCCGCCCGCCGTCCCTTGTTCCCCGCATTGCGAAGGAAGGGCAGGGCGTGGCGGACCAGGGACATCACACCGATCAGCTCGGTCTCGATGATTTCCCGGGCCCACCCGGACTGGGTCTCGTGTAAGGGTGCGAGCTCGTGACGGTGACCGGCCGTAACCACCAGGGCGTCCAAGCCGCCGAGGATTTCCGCGGCACGCGTCACGCCCCATTCCACGGCACCTTCGTCGGTGATATCGAGGGTGAGGTGGCCCAGCACAATGCCCAGTTCATCCTTGGGGTCATCGAAGGGTCCGTCCATGCGCACGTTCCTGCCCGCGACGACCACACGCGCGTCCTCGGTGACCAGGTGCTCGACCGTGGCGGTACCAATACCGCCGGCTCCGACCACCAGAATCTTCTGACCCACGTGCTGACCCAAGCTCATGTCCGTGCCCCTCACTGACCCGTGAATCGCGGTGTACGTTTCTCCAGGAACGCCCCGGCGCCCTCCGCCTTGTCCTCGCTCTGATACAGCAAAGACTGCGCGAGGCGTTCGATGATCTGGCCGGTCGCCTGATCGGCATCCGCACCGTGTCTGATCACGAGCTTAGCCAGTCTGATGGCCAATGGACCGCGCGCCGCGATGCCCTCCAATTTCTCCCGAGCGGCGTTCAGCAGTTCCTCCGGGGCGACCACGCGCGTCACGAGACCCATGTGCAGGGCCTCGTCCGCGGGTACGAACCTGCCGGAAAGGATCATGTCGACGGCGCGGCCCCGGCCCACCAGCCTGCTCAGGCGTTGAGTGCCGCCCGCCCCGGGAAGCACCCCGAGTGCCGTTTCGGGCAGACCGATCTGAGCGTTGGTGGACGCAAATCTCAGATCACACGCCATGGCCAGTTCACAGCCACCACCGAGCGCGTAACCGTTGATTGCGGCAAGGGTCGGGCGCGGAAAGTTCTCGATCCGGTCGTAGAGCTTCTGCATGGACGCATTCAAACCGTCCAATGCCGTGTAGTTGACCAGACCGGAGATGTCCGCGCCCGCGATGAAGGCCTTCTCCCCCGCTCCGGTGAAGATGATGCCTTGTACGGCGTCATCCGATTCCGCGTGGTCGAGGACCTCACCGATTTCTGACAGCACGTCCGCGTTGAGGGCGTTACGCACCTCGGGTCGGTTGATGGTGACGGTCAGTAAACCATCGGTGAGATCCGTGGTGAGCAGGTCGGTGTTCATGCGGTGTCCTCCGTGAATCGTTCGCGCAGGTGGTATTTCTGGATTTTGCCGGACGGGGTGCGCGGGAAGTCCTCCAGGATTTCAACGCGTTCCGGCCAGTAGGACTTGGCCACACCCTTCTCGTCCAGGAAAGCCCTCAGTGTGTCGAGCGTCAGCGGCGCGGCGCCCTCGTTCATCATCACGGCCGCGCAGGCGATCTCCTGTAGCCGTGCGTGGGGTGCGCCCACGATCGCCACGGACGCGATGTCCGGGTGCTCGTGCAGTACGTTCTCCAGATAAGCGACCGGAATGTTCTCGCCGCCGCGAATGATCAGGTCCTTGGATCGCCCGGCGATGGTCAGGTAACCGTCCTCATCAACGGTGGCCAAGTCTCCGGTGTCGAACCATTCGCCGTCGAAGTCCTCGCGGGTCTTGTCCAGCTGACCCAGATATCCCACGAACAGAGACGGACCCCGCACCCAGAGCTTGCCCTCGGAGCCTGCCGGCAGTGACCTGCCGTCAAGGTCCGTGATCCGCACTTCGATGCCGCGCACGGGGCGGCCGTCCGTAGAGGTGATCTTCTCGATCGGATCACTCGGATAACCGCACGTGGACAACGCACATTCTGTCTGGCCCCAACCGCCCAACACGGACAGCCCGGGGACCTCTTCGCGGGCGTTGCGCAGCAGCACGCGTGGAATCGGTGCGCCCATGCAGCAGAACCTCTGCAGGGAGGAGACATCGTGATCGGCCAGGTTCGAGGCCTCCAGAAGGTCGTGCAGGAACGGTGTTGCGCCTGAAGTGTGGGTGATGCCGTGTTCGGCAATCAGCTCCACGAACTTCTCCTTGTTCCACACGTCCTGGAACACACCCTTGGCACCGAGCAGGATGGGCAGTTCCACACCGAACAGGTAACCGGTGAGGTGACCGAAGGTCGAGGCCATGTGGATCACGTCCTGGTGGTCCATTCCCATGCGGTCGGGCCAGGGCAGACCCGCCGCGCAGACCGTGTTGTGCGTGTGCATCACGCCCTTGGGCCGGCCGGTGGTCCCGGAGGTGAACATCAGCAGGGCCACGTCGTTGGCATCGGGGCGGCGCTCGGCCAGCTCCTCCGGAGAACCTTTCGATTCCCAGTCGGTGGCGATGAACTCGTCCCACGCGATCTCGCCGTCTTCGAGCGCGGGCGGGTTGGCGGGGTCCTGGGCGAGCACCATCACGCGTGCCGGATCCTGCTGGCCGCCCACCATCCGACGGGCCAGGGCCAGGTGGTCGTAGCCGCGGAAAGTATCGGGTACCACCAGGATCCGGGTGGTTGCGCGTTCCATCATGAACGAGATTTCGCGGTCGCGATAAATGGGGATGAGCGGGTTGGTCACCGCACCGATCCGCACGGCGGCCAAGTGCAGGATCACCCATTCCTTCCAGTTGGGCAGCTGCAACGAGATCACGTCGCCGCGGCCCAGGCCCAGCTGGATGAGGCCGTGCGCGGTGCGCTCCACCTGCTGCGCCAGTTCGCCGTAGGTCAGTGAACCGCGGGAGTCCACGGAGGCGACGGCGTTCGGGTCGCGTTCCACGGCCCGGTCCAGATGATCGGTGAGGATCTGACCATCCCAGTAGCCGGCTTGAGTGTTGTGGTCGATGATGTCCTGGGTCAGAAGAGTTTCATACGTGGTCATGACGGGTGCTCCTTTGCACGCTGGGACTGTCCGCGGGCGATTGCCGCGTGGGTTGTCCGCAGCGTCAGATCATGGTGAGGCCGCCGCTGACGGACAGCGTCTGGCCGGTGATGTAGTTGGATTGCGGGGAGGCCATGAAGGCCACGGCGTTGGCCAGATCCTCCGGCTGAGCCAAGCGTCGCAGCGGGATCGCGCGTTCCAGGGACTCGCGGAGTTTGGGGTTCTCTTTACCGATTTCTTCGAACAGGGGTGTATCGGCGGGACCGGGGCACACGGCATTGACCGTGACCCCGTAGCGGGCGAGTTCGCGCGCCATGGTCTTGGAGAACGCGACCAGCCCACCCTTGCACGCGGAGTAGACGGCCTCGCCGGTGGAACCCACGCGAGCGGCGTCGGAGCCGATGTTGATCACGGCGCCCGAACCCTGTTCCTTCATCACGCTCATCACCGCGTGACTCATGGTCAGGGTGCCCATCAGGTTGATGCCGATGATGCGTTCCCAGGTCTCGGGTCCGCTGTCCAGGAACGGGCCCACCTTGTCCCACCCGGCGTTGTTCACGAGCACGTCGATGCTGCCCCAGGTGTCGAGCACGTGCGCGACGAGGGCGGCGACGTCGTCCGAACTGGTGATATCGGCACGCACCCCCATGGCTTGGTCACCGATGCGGTCTGCGGTGGCGTTAGCCGTCTCTTCGTTGAGATCGGCGATGACCACGCGCAACCCGTCCTGGGCGAGGCGCTCGGCGATGGCCGCGCCGATACCCTGGCCGGCGCCGGTCACAATGGCAACGCGAGGGGTAGTGGATTCTGAAGTCTGAGCGGTCATGGTGTGAGGTCCTTTCCTCGGGGCGAAACGGTGGGGCCCGGTTTACGGGGCGAACTGGCGGCCGGCCGATTGGCGGGCGATGATGAGCTTCATGATCTGGGCGGTGCCGTCCCCGATCTGGAGACCGAGCACGTCACGCATGCGCTGCTCAATGGGCTTGTCCGTGCGATACCCGAACTGACCGTGCAACAACAGACACTGGGTGATGGCGTCGTGCGAGACCTTGGGGGCCCACCACTTGCACATGGCGGCTTCCTTGGTGTGCTTTTGACCCGTGTCCTTCAGGTGAAGGGTTCGCAGGCACAGCAGGCGTGCAGCGGTGAGCTGAGTTTCCGCTTCCGCCAGTGGGAAGGACACGCCCTGGAACTTGGACAGCGGCTGGTCGAAGGCCTGGCGGTGACTGACGTAATCCCAGGTTTCCTCGACCGTGACCTCCGCGGTCCCCAGGCACTGCAGGCCGATCAGGGCACGGGAGAAGTCGAAACCCTGCATCA